>NZ_JAFLNG010000289.1 GCF_017427025.1 Streptomyces sp. FH025 | reverse complement strand
CGCCGCCGGCGCCGTCCTGCTCCTCCAACTCGGCCACCTCGCCAACACCTGGCTGCGCCTCGGCAAGGTCGACCGACCGCTGCCCGAGCCACGCCAACTCCCCTCCTGGGCCGAGGTCCTGGTCATCGTCGTCGCCTTCGGGGCCGGCCTGTACGCGATCACCTTCGGCATCGACACCGAGTACGGCGAACTCTTCACCGGCTACCTGCTGCTCGCCGCCTTCGTCGCCACCGCGCTCACCCGCTCCGGCCTGATCGCCCGGCTGCGCGCACTGACCGTCCGGCACCGCCCCGTCACCACCGGCGCCGCCTTCGCCGCCGCCGCGAGCTTCCCGTTCACCCAGAGCAGCGACCAGTACACCTCCGTCGCCACCAACATCCTGATCTTCGCCACCGTCGCCCTCGGCCTCAACATCGTCGTCGGCCTCGCCGGCCTGCTCGACCTCGGGTACGTCGCCTTCCTCGGCGTCGGCGCCTACGCCGCCGCCCTGGTCTCCGGCTCCCCCGCCTCACCCATCCACGTCCAGTTCCCGTTCTGGGCCGCGATGCTCACCGGCGCCGCCGTCTCCATGGTCTTCGGCGTCCTGATCGGCGCCCCCACCCTGCGACTGCGCGGCGACTACCTCGCCATCGTCACCCTCGGCTTCGGCGAGATCTTCCGCATCACCATGCTCAACCTCAACGGCACCACCGGCCCCAAGGTCACCAACGGCTCCAACGGCATCCCCCGCATCCCCGACCTGGAGATCCTCGGCTTCGACCTCGGCAAGCCCCACACCGTCGCCGGCATCGAACTCGGCCGCTTCTCCAACTACTACCTGCTGATGCTCCTGGTCACCGCCGTCGTCGTCCTGGTCTTCGCCCGCGTCGGCAACTCCCGCATCGGCCGCGCCTGGGTCGCCATCCGCGAGGACGAGACCGCCGCCGAAGCCATGGGCATCAACGGCTTCCGCCTCAAACTCCTCGCCTTCGCCCTCGGCGCCTGCCTCGCCGGCCTCGCCGGCACCGTCCAGGCCCACGTCAGCTACACCGTCACCCCCGACCAGTACACCTTCGCCGAAGCCCTGCCACCCAACTCCGCCTTCCTGCTCGCCGCCGTCATCCTCGGCGGCATGGGCACCATCAGCGGACCCCTCGTCGGCGCCACCCTCCTCTTCCTCATCCCGAAGAAGCTCGAATTCCTCTCCGACTACCAGCTCCTCGCCTTCGGCGCCGCCCTCATCGTCCTGATGCGCGTCCGCCCCGAAGGCCTCATCCCCAACCGGCGCCGACAGCTCGAATTCCACGAGGCCACCATCCCGGCCCAGCCCACCGGCGAGCCGACCCCACTCACCAAGGCAGGGGCGTGACCCACCAGATGACCACCGCTGCTCCCCTGCTCGACGTCACCGGCGTCACCATGCGCTTCGGCGGCCTCACCGCCGTCAACGACGTCTCCCTCACCGTCGGCGAAGGCGAGATCATCGGCCTCATCGGCCCCAACGGCGCCGGCAAGACCACCTTCTTCAACTGCCTCACCGGCCTGTACGTCCCCACCGAGGGCGCCGTCCGCTACCGCGGCACCGTCCTGCCGCCCAAACCCCACCTGGTCACCCAGGCCGGCATCGCCCGCACCTTCCAGAACATCCGGCTCTTCGCCAACATGACCGTCCTGGAGAACGTCCTCGTCGGCCGCCACACCCGCACCAAGGAAGGCATCTTCTCCGCCATCCTCCGCGGCCCCGGCTACCACCGCGCCGAGAAGGAGGGCCGCGAGAGGGCGATGGAACTGCTCGCCTTCACCGGCCTCGCCGACAAGGCCGACCACCTCGCCCGCAACCTGCCCTACGGCGAGCAGCGCAAGCTGGAGATCGCCCGCGCCCTCGCCTCCGAACCCGGGCTGCTCCTGCTCGACGAACCCACCGCCGGCATGAACCCCCAGGAGACCAGGGCCGCCGAGGAACTCGTCTTCGCCATCCGCGAAAAGGGCGTCTCGATCCTCGTCATCGAGCACGACATGCGCTTCATCTTCAACCTCTGCGACCGCACCGCCGTCCTGGTCCAGGGCCAGAAGATCGTCGAGGGCGACCGCGAGACCGTCCAGACCGACGAACGCGTCATCACCGCCTACCTCGGCGCCCCGCTCGAAGGCACCACCCCCGTCGCTACGGAGACCGACCAGTGACCGCACTCCTGGAGGTCGAGGACCTCCGCGTCGCCTACGGCAAGATCGAAGCCGTCAAGGGCATCAGCTTCACCGTCAACCGGGGCGAGGTCACCACCCTCATCGGCACCAACGGCGCCGGCAAGACCACCACCCTGCGCACCCTCTCCGGCCTGCTCAGGCCCACCGCCGGCCGCATCACCTTCGACGGGCAGGACCTGGCGACCGTACCGGCGCACAAGATCGTCGCCCTCGGCCTCGCCCACTCCCCCGAGGGCCGGCACATCTTCCCCCGGATGACCATCGAGGAGAACCTCCTCCTCGGCGCCTTCCTGCGCACCGACACCGCCGGCATCACGGCGGACGTCGAACGGGCCTACACCCTCTTCCCCATCCTCGGCGAACGCCGCAAGCAGGCCGCGGGAACGCTCTCGGGCGGCGAGCAGCAGATGCTCGCCATGGGGCGGGCGCTGATGTCCCAGCCCAAGCTGCTCATGCTGGACGAGCCCTCGATGGGCCTCTCGCCGCTGATGATGCAGAAGATCATGTCCACCATCGTCGAGCTGAAGGCGTCCGGTACGACCATCCTCCTGGTCGAGCAGAACGCCCAGGCCGCGCTGTCGCTCTCCGACCACGGCTACGTCATGGAGACCGGCAGCATCGTCCTCTCCGGCACCGGCGCCGACCTGCTGCACGACGAGTCCGTCCGCAAGGCCTACCTCGGCGAGGACTGAAAACGTCAGAGGGCCCGGCAGATCCGATCCGCCGGGCCCTCCTCCCTTGTCCTACTCGGACTTACCCTCTTCCGCCTTCTTGCGGTCCTGGGCCTCGCCCTCCTCGATGACCGCCTCGGCCACCGCGGCCATCGTCATCCGCCGGTCCATCGAGGTCTTCTGGATCCACCGGAACGCGGCCGGCTCGTTCAGCCCGAACTTCGTCTGGAGCACGCCCTTCGCCCGGTCCACCAGCTTCCGGGTCTCCAGCCGCTGGGTGAGATCCCCGATCTCCTTCTCCAGCGCCCGCATCTCGGTGTACCGCGACACCGCCATCTCGATCGCTGGCACCAGGTCCGACTTCGAGAACGGCTTGACGATGTACGCCATCGCGCCCGCGTCACGGGCCCGGTCCACCAGCTCCCGCTGCGAGAAAGCGGTGAGCATGAGAACCGGCGCCAGGTGCTTCTCGTGGATCTGCTCCGCCGCGGAGAGCCCGTCCAGGACCGGCATCTTCACATCGAAGATCGCCAGATCCGGCCTCAGCTCCTCCACGAGCCGCACCGCCGTCTCCCCGTCGCCCGCTTCCCCGACGACGGTGTACCCCTCCTCTTCGAGCATCTCCTTGAGGTCAAGACGGATCAGCGCCTCGTCCTCGGCGATCACAATCCGGGTGATCTGGGGCGAATCGGTCTCAAGCGGCTGTGCCTGCTCGTCGGCGGTGCTCACGGGGCTCCTAGTTCCGGCGGGGTACTGCATGCACGAGGGTACCGAGACACGGTATGTTTGAGACACGACGCCAAGGCAACCGCCTTCAAATCGTAGGCCCCGATAGCCCAATTGGCATGAGGCAATGGTCTCAAACACCATACAGTGTGGGTTCGAATCCCACTCGGGGCACTTTTCCTTCGAATTGAAGGAGGACCGATCCGGTCCAACCATTGGAGAGCTTCACTCGCCCGAGTGAAGCTCTCTTCGTTTGCATGCCAACATCCACCCCGTCGCGCAATCTCGGTCACATGTACGACATGGCCACGCGGCAGCGAGCGCTCGATCTCCACGCATCCGGCCTGACCTTCAGCCAAGTCAGCCGTGCGACCGGAATATCCCGATATGCGATCCGCGACTGGGCATCGGGTGCCATACCGAGTCCGCGCATGACGGCCGAGTGCCCGATCAGCGCCGGCCGACTCAATCCCTCGCGCCCGCCCGCCGGCTATGCCTATCTGCTCGGCCTCTACCTCGGAGACGGCTGCATCAGCGAGGGCCGCCGCAGGGTCTACGCCCTCCGCATCGCCTGCTGCGATGCCTGGCCCGGCCTCATTGAGGAGTGCGTGCGCGCCGTCTCCGCCGTCATGCCGCACAACAAGGTCAACCGTGTCAGCGCTCCGGGCTGCACCAGCATCGTGAGCACCAGCAAGCACTGGCCCTGCCTCTTCCCCCAGCATGGCCCAGGCCCGAAGCACCTGCGGTCGATCGTCCTCGCGCCCTGGCAGCAGGAGATCGTCGACGCACACCCATGGGAGTTCCTGCGCGGCCTGATCCACTCCGACGGCTGCCGCATCACCAACTGGACCACCCGCACCGTGGGTGGCGTCAAGAAGCGCTACGAGTACCCGCGCTACTTCTTCAGCAACACCTCAGCTGACATCATCGGTCTCTGCACCGCGACCCTTGACGCCGTCGGCGTCCAGTGGAAGCCGGCCTCCCGGTCCAACGGCGGCTTCAACATCTCCATCGCCCGCAAGGAGTCCGTCGCCCTCATGGACGCCCACATCGGCCCCAAGTACTGACGGCAGCACAGCGGTTCGTTCGAAGTGGGCCCTGGCCGCCTCGTAGGCCGCGCCCGCGCCCGGGCGGCTCATGATCTCCTCGCGGAGGTCGCGCCAGAGTGCGTGGTTGTGGTCGCTCATCCCGCTGATTCTCACCCGGGCCAGCACTTGGGCGGCATCCCTCGTACGAGGGATGCCGCCCGGAGGAGCGCCTCTCAGCCGTCCAGGGTCCCCACGTGGTGGACGCGGACGAGGTTGGTGGAGCCGGCGAGGCCGGGGGGTGAGCCGGCGGTGATGACGACGATGTCGCCCTTCTGGCAGCGGCCGAGGGACAACAGTGCCGCGTCGACCTGTTCGACCATCTGGTCGGTGGTCGGGGCGAAGGGCCCGAGGAAGGTCTCCACGCCCCAGGTGAGGGCGAGTTGGCTCCGCACGGCCGGCTCGTAGGTGAAGGCGAGGACGGGGATGGGCGAGCGGTAGCGGGTCAGCCGGCGGGCGGTGTCGCCGGACTGGGTGAAGGCGATGAGGTACTTGGCGTGCAGGAAGTCGCCGATCTCGGCGGCCGCGCGGGCGACGGCGCCGCCCTGGGTTCGCGGCTTGCTGCCGGCGGTCAGCGGGGGCAGTCCGGCGGCGAGGATGTCGTTCTCGGAGGCCTCGATGATCCGGGCCATGGTCTTGACCGTCTCGACCGGGAACTTGCCCACCGAGGTCTCCCCGGAGAGCATCACGGCGTCCGTCCCGTCCAGGACGGCGTTGGCGACGTCCGAGGCCTCGGCACGGGTGGGCCGGGAGGCGTTGATCATCGAGTCGAGCATCTGGGTCGCGACGATGACCGGCTTGGCGTTGCGCCTGGCGAGCTTGACGGCGCGCTTCTGGACCAGCGGGACCTGTTCGAGGGGCATCTCCACGCCCAGGTCTCCGCGGGCCACCATGATGCCGTCGAAGGCGTCCACGATGGAGTCGAGGTTCTCGACCGCCTGCGGCTTCTCGATCTTGGCGATGACCGGGACGTACCGCCCCTCCTCCGCCATCACCCGGTGCACGTCCTCGATGTCGCGCCCGGTGCGGACGAAGGAGAGCGCCACGAGGTCGGCGCCGGCGCGCAGCCCCCACCGCAGGTCGGCGACGTCCTTGTCGCTGAGCGCGGGGACGGAGACGGAGACACCGGGGAGGTTGAGGCCCTTGTGGTCGGAGACCAGTCCGCCCTCGATGACGAGGCACCGCACGTGCGGCCCGTCGACGGCGACGACCTCCAGGGTGACGCGCCCGTCGTCGACGAGGATGCGTTCGCCGCGGCTGACGTCGCCGGCGAGGCCCGCGTAGGTGGTGCCGCAGATGTCCTTGTCCCCCACGACGCCCTTGTCGGTGGAGATGGTGAACTCGTCGCCGCGTTCAAGGAGTACGGGGCCGTGGGCGAAGGTGTCGAGCCGGATCTTCGGGCCTTGAAGGTCGACGAGGACGCCGACGCTGCGTCCGGTCTCGTCGGCGGCCTTGCGGACGCGGCGGTAGCGTTCCTCGTGTTCGGCGTGCGAGCCGTGGCTGAGGTTGAATCGGGCGACGTCCATCCCGGCGTCGACCAGGGCCTTGATCTGGTCGTACGAGTCGGTGGCTGGCCCGAGGGTACAGACGATTTTTGCTCGGCGCATACTGCTGAGAGTAGGCATTACCGGCGCGTAACCACGACGCGAGTCCGGACTGCGGGATGACCTTTGCGGTAAGGCGAGTTGAACAATCTGACACATGCTCGGACCGGTGTGCGAGGGCCCGCGCGGACACCGCCGTCCGATGCGATTCCGTGAAAGGGTGTTCACCCGTGGTTCACCGCCGCTTCCACCCCCGCTCCCCGCCCGGCGGGACGCTCGTCACCCCCGGGTGACCACCCGGACGACGCAGCGGACGAGGGGGAGGCGCTCGCGATGGGACGACGCGCTCTGGGGGTGCTCGTTGCCCTGGCCCTGCTGGGCGGGGTGACGTACGCACTGATCCCGGACGACGAGCCGGACACCAGGAAGCTGGTGACGGTCACCGGGCTGATCGGTTCGGAGAAACGATCCTTCTTCGAAAGCCCGGAAGTGAAGGCCGAGTTGGCCAAACAGGGCCTGGAGGTGCACGCGGACCCGACCGGGTCCTGGACGATGAGCGACCAGGCGAAGAGCACCCCGGGGCTGGACTTCGCCTTTCCGGCGAGCACCGCGCCGGCCCACGAGATCCAGCGCAACTGGGGGCAGCAGGACTCTCCGCTGGTGCCGTTCTACTCCCCGCTGGTGGTCGTCACCCACGCCGAGGTGGCGCAGGTCCTCAAGGACAACAACCGTGCGGCCCAGGATGCTTCGGGCGTCTGGACGTTCAAGATGGACCAGTACGTGGCCGACCTGAAGGCCGCCCTGAGGTGGCAGGACCTGAAGGTGCCGGCGGAGCACTCCGAGCTGTCCGGCCCCGTCTTCGTGACCACCACCGACCCGGAGAGCTCCTCCTCGGGCGCGCTGTACGTCGCGCTGCTGTCGTACATCCTGAACAACCACCAGGTGGTGTCCGACGACGCCGGCGTCGAGGCCACCCGCACCGTCCTGCACCAGGCGACCGCGATGCAGGGTGGCCAGAAGAGCAGCAGTGACGAGCCGTTCCGGGACTTCCAGGCGGGCGTCGGCAATCCGCTGATCTTCGGGTACGAGTCGCAGGTCGCCGCGATGGTGGCGCAGGGCCGGTCGACCGGGGACATGGTGGTGATGTACCCGGACACCACCGCCTACTCCGACCACACCATCATCGCCCGCACCGAGAACGGCCGGAAGCTCGCCGCCCTGCTCCAGGACGACGAGGCGCTGCGCGCCCTGGAGGCGAAGTTCGGCTTCCGCCCGCAGGCCCGCCCCGACGCCCTCAACGACCTGGTGAAGAACACCAGGCAGCCGGCCTTCGCCCAGAACCTGGCGGCGGCGAAGGTGAAGCAGTGGCAGGTTCCGTCGTTGGAGATCCTGCTCAAACTGACCGCCGCGGCCAAGGGGGGCACGAAGTGAACGTCCTGATGAAGCGCCGCGGTTGGATCACCACGGCCCTGGCGGCGGTGCTCGCGGCCGCCACCGCCTGCACCTCCTCCGGCAGCCCGGCCCCGCGGCCCAATCCGACCGACCCGCCCGCCGAGACCGCTCGCCCCGGGGTGCTGCGGGTCCTGGCCGGCAGTGAACTCCAGGACCTGGCACCGGTCCTGGAGGACGCCCGGAAGGCGACCGGGGTGACGGTGCAGTTCTCCTGGACGGGCACCCTGGACGGCGCGGACGCGGTCTCCTCGGGCCGGGCGGACGGCAAGTACGACGCCGTCTGGTTCCCGTCCAACCAGTACCTGCGGCTCGACCCGACCGGGAAGTCGAAGGTGCTGTCCGAGACCCCGGTGATGGTCTCCCCGGTGGCCGTCGGGGTGCGCACCTCGGTGCTGGAGGAGCTGGGCTGGGGGGACGGTTCGAAGGTCACCTGGGCGCAGATCGGCGACGCGGCCGCGGCCGGGAAGCTGTCGTACGGGATGTCCGATCCGTCGCGCTCCAACTCCGGCTTCTCCGGCCTGGTCGCGGTGGCCTCCGCCTTCTCCGGCGCGCAGGCGGCGCTGACCGAGGCGGACGTGCAGGGGGCCTCGCCGCGGCTGAAGCAGTTCTTCACCGGCCAGAAGCTGACCTCCGGCTCCTCGGGCTGGCTGGCGCAGGCGTACACCCGGGCGGAGCCGGGCAAGGTGGGTGCCCTGGTGAACTACGAGTCGGTGCTGCTGTCGCTGAACAGGACGCTGCCGGCGGAGCAGCGGCTGACGGTGGTGCGCCCGGTGGACGGCGTGGTGTCGGCGGACTACCCGCTGTCCCTGCTGTCCTCCGCCGCGCAGGGCGAGCGCGACTCGTTCCAGCGGCTGACCTCGTACCTGCTGAAGGAGGACGTGCAGAAGCGCATCTCCGAGATGACGCTGCGCCGTCCGGTGACGGCGGGTGTGGCCCCGGCGGCCGGGCTGCCCGGGGACCGGCGCCGCGAGCTGCCGTTCCCGGGGACGCGGGCGGTCGCGGACGGGCTGCTGGCCGCGTACCAGAACGAGCTGCGCCGCCCGTCGAGGACGGTGTACGTGCTGGACACCTCGGGTTCGATGGAGGGCTCGCGGCTGAACGCGCTGAAGGCTGCGCTGGGTCGGCTGACGGGTGCGGACGACACCCGCGGGGTGCGCCGTTTCCGGGACCGCGAGGAGGTGACGCTGCTGTCCTTCGCGTCCAAGGTGAAGTGGACGAAGACGCACGCCGTCCCGGCGTCCGGCGGTCAGCCGGGCCCGCAGGCGGAGCTGGCGTCGATCAACGCGGACGTGCAGTCGCTGGCGGCCTCGGGCGGCACCGCGCTGTACGACTCGCTGGAGGAGGCGTACCGGGTGATCGAGCGGCAGCAGGCGGCGCAGGGGGACGATCGGTTCACCTCGATCGTGCTGATGACGGACGGGGAGAGCAACGAGGGCGCCACCGACGGCGACTTCAAGCGCTTCCACGACGCGCTGCCGGCCGGGGAGAAGGCGATCCCGGTGTTCCCGATCAGGTTCGGTGAGGCCGCGGTGAACCAGTTGCAGGGGATCGCGGACCTGAGCGGCGGCAAGCTGTTCGACGGTACGGGTTCGCTGGACGGCGTGTTCGAGGAGATCCGTGGCTACCAGTGACGGGTTGGGCCGGCAGGCGCTGCGGTACCTGG
>NZ_JAFLNG010000288.1 GCF_017427025.1 Streptomyces sp. FH025 | reverse complement strand
GAACCGAGAAGGCAAGCGCACCGCCCGGGAGCGGATGCTGGAGCAGCGGGCGGCCGAGGAGGCCACCTCCAAGCGCAGGAAGAAGCTGATCGTGGGCGGGGCCGTGCTCGCGGTCATCGCCGCTGCCGTGATCACCGGCGTCGTCGTGCAGAACCAACGCTCCAAGCCGGAGACCCCGACCGCCTCCCCGGCCGGGACCATCGGCGACAAGAACCTGGTCGTCCCGGTCGGCGCGGGCAACGCGCCCTCCGTCCTCACCGTCTACGAGGACCCGCGCTGCCCCGCCTGCGGCATGTTCGAGCGCGAGTTCTCGGCGACCATCGACCAACTGGAGGACGCCGGGAAGATCTACACCAACTACCACCTCGTGTCGTTCATCGACCGGGCCGTGCCGGGCAAGGGCTCCAAGACCGGCGCCAACGCGCTGGCCTGCGCCCAGGACGCCGGGCACTTCCGGGACTTCCACGACGTGCTGTACCGCAACCAGCCGGACGAGACCAGCGACGCCTTCGGCGACAAGTCGGTCCTGCTGAACCTGGCCAAGCAGGTCAACGGCCTGGACACGCCGGAGTTCCAGGCCTGCGTCAAGAACAACAAGTTCGGCGGATGGGTGTCCGCGGTGCAGCAGGACTTCGACAAGTCCAGCTACAAGTCGACCCCGACCGTGCTGCTCAACGGCCAGCCGATCTACCCGAAGAACGGCGACGAGGAGATCACCCCGGCGAACCTGGTGAAGTGGGTGGACGCCGCGAACCAGGGCAAGCAGCTGGGCACGGCGGGCTCGCACGGGCAGACCCCGGCGCCGACCAGCACCGCCTCGGAGGCCAACAACCCGTCCCCGGCCGCCGGCTGAGCCCAGACCCCCGCCGCCGCGCCCTCCCCGTCCGGAGGGGGCGGCGGCGCCCGTTGTTCGGCTTCTGTGACCCCGGGGGTGTCCGACGGGGCCGTCAGACCCTGTAGCGTCGGAACCGCCATGGATATCGCCTACATTCCCAGCCCGTCGCGGGGCGTCCTGTACCTCGGACCGATCCCGCTGCGCGCCTACGCCTTCTGCATCATCCTCGGTGTCGTCGTGGCCGTCTGGCTCGGCAGCAAGCGCTGGGTCGCCCGGGGCGGCGCCAAGCACACCGTCGGCGACATCGCCGTCTGGGCCGTGCCGTTCGGTCTGGTCGGCGGTCGGCTCTACCACGTGATCACCGACGGTGGCCGGCTGTACTTCGGCCCGGGGCAGAACCCCTGGAACGCCCTCAAGATCTGGGAGGGCGGCCTGGGGATCTGGGGCGCGATCGCGCTGGGCGCGGTCGGCGCCTGGATCGGCGCCCGCCGCCGGGGCGTGCCGCTGCCCGCGTACGCCGACGCCATCGCGCCGGGCATCGCGCTCGCGCAGGCGATGGGCCGCTGGGGCAACTACTTCAACCAGGAGCTGTACGGCCGGGCGACCACGCTGCCGTGGGGCCTGGAGATCGACAAGACGCTGCCGAGCGGCGAGGTCGTGACGGGTGTCTACCACCCGACCTTCCTGTACGAGTCGATCTGGTGCGTCGGGGTCGCGCTGCTGGTGATCTGGGCGGACCGCCGGTTCAAGCTGGGGCACGGCCGGGCCTTCGCGCTGTACGTGGCCGCGTACACGGTGGGCCGGTTCTGGATCGAGTCGCTGCGGATCGACGAGGCGCACGTGTACTTCGGCCTGCGGCTGAACGACTGGACCTCGATCCTGGTGTTCCTGGGCGCGGTCGCGTACTTCGTGATCGTCGGGAAGAAGCGGCCGGGCCGCGAGGACCCGGCGAGCATCGACCCGGCCGCGCACGTGGCGGCGGACGGGGCCGAGGGCAAGGCGGGCGAGAAGTCGGTTGAGAAGTCGGCCGGGAAGGCCGGCGGCAAGGACGGCAAGAACGGCAAGGACGGCACGGACGAGGAGAAGGTGGCCGGGGATAAGCCGTCCCGCCTTCTGGACGAAAAGGCGGCCGCCGAACCGGCCGTCGCCGCCGTCGCCGACAAGACCGCCAAGGACGTCGACAAGGCCGCCAAGGACGTCGAGAACCCGACCTGACCAGGGCGTCGTCCCGGCTGAGGCCACCCTTCGCGAGGAATGCGAAGGGTGGCCTCAGTGCTGTTCGGACAGCCTAACTTTGCTGGAAATGCGCAGGTCAGGCGGGCTACGGTCGACGCAGGCGAATGAGCATGAGGGGAAGTGGACGATGAGCGCGATCACCCTGGAGGCCGAGTCGGCGCACCACCCGCGGATTCCGGCGGCGGGGCACCACCGGGACGTCAACGGCGGCTGGCTGCGGCCCGCGGTGTTCGGCGCGGTGGACGGCCTGGTGTCCAACTTCGCGCTGATGACCGGTGTGGTCGGCGGGGCGGCGTCCAGCGGCACGGTGATCCTGACCGGGCTGGCGGGGCTCGCCGCCGGCGCCTGCTCGATGGCGGCGGGTGAGTACACCTCGGTGGCCTCGCAGCGGGAGCTGGTGCAGGCCGAGATCGAGGCCGAGCGGCTGGAGCTCAGCCGCAACCCGCACGGCGAACTGGCCGAGCTCGCCCAGGTGTACATCGGGCGCGGGGTCGAGCCGGAGCTCGCCCACGAGGTGGCGCGGCAGCTGACCGCCGACCCGGAGGCGGCCCTGGAGGTGCACGCCCGCGAGGAGCTGGGCATCGACCCCAACGACCTGCCCTCGCCGCTGGTCGCGGCCGGCTCCTCGTTCCTGTGCTTCGCGCTCGGCGCGCTGCTGCCGCTGCTGCCGTACCTGCTCGGGGCGACCTCGCTGCTGCCCGCCGTGGTGCTGGCGGCGCTGGGGCTGTTCCTGTGCGGCGCGGTGGTGGCCCGGGTGACGGCGCGCGCCTGGTGGTTCAGCGGACTGCGTCAGCTGGTGCTCGGCGCGGCCGCGGCCGGGGTGACGTACCTGCTGGGATGGCTGATCGGCGGGCACGTCGGCTAGCCGAAAGCGCTGCATGATTATGCCGGGCAATGCGTGACGTTCCACACACGGGCGTCGCGCGGTGCCCGGCATAGTCTCATCATCCGGGCCCCTGAGCCGCGGATTCGCATCCGCGGGCCGGGGTCCCGGGATGGATTCGCAGGCGCCCATGATCGGTTCGTGTGGCGGTGCGGTTTCGCCCCTGTTTCAGGCCGTGGACGGGCGGGCACAATCGATAGCACGTGCACTGTGGCACGTCCTCTTCACACATCCCCTGACCTGCGTGTCCGTCCCGCCATGTGGACGGGATATTCCGCTTCTCGGGATCGTGGGCATCATGTAACTTGCGTGACACCGCACCATCGCATCAGGGCCAACGTCGTCCCTACTTGCACCAACTTGCCGAAAGACGACGACGGGAGAGCCGATGCTGTCTGCATCCATGCACTCCGCCAACGAGCCCCAGGCCGGCGCCGCCCGCCCGCCGTACGCGCTCGTGCCGGATGCGCGACCTGCTGCTCAGGGCCTGTACGACCCGCGGAACGAGCACGACGCCTGTGGCGTCGGTTTCGTCGCCACGCTGACCGGCATCGCCGACCACACCATCGTCGAGCAGGCGCTGAACGTCCTGCGGAACCTGGAACACCGCGGTGCCACCGGCGCCGAGCCGGACTCCGGCGACGGCGCGGGCATCCTCACCCAGATCCCGGACGCCTTCCTGCGCGGCCAGGTCTCCTTCGAACTCCCCGCGGCCGGCTCCTACGCCGTCGGCATCGCCTTCCTGCCGGACGACGACGAGACCGACGCCGCCGCCGTCGCGCGGATCGAGGCCATCGCGGCCGAGGAGGACCTGACCGTCCTCGGCTGGCGCGACGTCCCCGTCACCCCGGACCTGCTCGGCTCCACCGCGCGCAGCGTGATGCCGCGCTTCCGGCAGCTCTTCCTTTCCAAGGACGGCCTGGCCGGCATCGAGCTGGACCGGATCGCCTTCGTCGTCCGCAAGCGCGCCGAACGCGAGGCCGGGGTCTACTTCCCGTCGCTGTCCGCCCGCACCATCGTCTACAAGGGCATGCTGACCACCGGCCAGCTGGAGCCCTTCTTCCCCGACCTGTCGGACCGCGGCTACGCCTCCGCGATCGGCCTGGTGCACTCGCGGTTCTCCACCAACACCTTCCCGAGCTGGCCGCTCGCCCACCCGTACCGCTTCGTCGCGCACAACGGCGAGATCAACACGGTCAAGGGCAACCGCAACTGGATGCGGGCCCGCGAGTCCCAGCTCGCCACCGACCTGATCCCCGCCAACAAGAACGGGCAGGGTCTGAGCCGGATCTTCCCGATCTGCACCCCCGAGCACTCCGACTCCGCCTCCTTCGACGAGGTCCTCGAGCTGCTCCACCTCGGCGGCCGCTCGCTGCCGCACTCGGTGCTGATGATGATCCCGGAGGCGTGGGAGAACCACGCCACCATGGACCCGGCCCGCCGCGCGTTCTACCGCTACCACTCCAACCTGATGGAGCCCTGGGACGGCCCGGCCTGCGTCACCTTCACCGACGGCACCCAGATCGGCGCCGTGCTCGACCGCAACGGCCTGCGCCCGGCCCGCTACTGGATCACCGAGGACGGCCTGGTCGTCCTCTCCTCCGAGGTCGGCGTGCTCGACATCGAACAGGAGAAGGTCGCCAAGAAGGGTCGCCTCCAGCCCGGCCGGATGTTCCTGGTGGACACCGCCGAGGGCCGGATCGTCGAGGACGACGAGATCAAGTCCGCCCTGGCCGCCGAACACCCCTACCAGGAGTGGGTCGACGCCGGGCAGATCCAGCTCGCCAAGCTGCCCGAGCGCGAGCACATCGCGCACACCCACGCCTCCGTCACCCGCCGCCAGCAGACCTTCGGCTACACCGAGGAGGAGCTGCGCGTCATCCTCGCGCCGATGGCCCGCACCGGCGCCGAGGCGCTCGGCTCGATGGGCACCGACTCGCCGATCGCCGCGCTCAGCGAGAAGCCGCGCCTGCTGTTCGACTACTTCGTGCAGCTCTTCGCGCAGGTCACCAACCCGCCGCTGGACGCCATCCGCGAGGAACTCGTCACCTCGCTGCTCTCCAACCTCGGCCCCGAGGGCAACCTGCTGGCCGCCGAGGCCGCCGCCTGCCGCTCCGTCGGCATCACCTTCCCGGTGATCGACAACGACGAGCTGGCCAAGCTCGTCCACATCAACCACGACGGCGACCAGCCCGGCCTCAAGGCCGTCACGCTCTCCGGCCTCTACAAGGTCGCCAGCAACGGCGAGGGCCTGGCCGCGCGCCTGGCCGAGATCGCCGCCGAGGCGGACGCCGCGATCGCCGACGGCGCCCGGATCATCGTGCTCTCCGACCGGCACTCGGACGCCGAGCACGCCCCGATCCCCTCGCTGCTGCTCACCTCGGCCATCCACCACCACCTGATCCGCACCAAGCAGCGCACCCGGGTGTCGCTGCTGGTCGAGGCCGGCGATGTCCGCGAGGTCCACCACGTCGCGCTGCTGATCGGCTACGGCGCCGGCGCGGTCAACCCGTACCTCGCCATGGAGTCGGTCGAGGACCTCGTCGCCCAGAACGTCTTCATCCAGGGCGTCGAGGCCGAGAAGGCGATCAGGAACCTGATCAAGGCGCTCGGCAAGGGCGTGCTCAAGGTGATGTCCAAGATGGGCATCTCCACCGTCGCCTCCTACCGCGGCGCCCAGGTCTTCGAGGCCATCGGCCTCTCCCGCGAGCTGGTCGACGGCTACTTCGCCGGCACCACCACCAAGCTCGGAGGCATCGGCCTGGACGAGATCGCCAAGGAGACCGCCGCCCGGCACGCCAAGGCCTACCCGGCCTCCGGCATCCCCGCCGCGCACCGCGCGCTGGAGATCGGCGGCGAGTACCAGTGGCGCCGCGAGGGCGAGCCGCACCTGTTCGACCCGGACACCGTCTTCCGGCTCCAGCACGCCACCCGCAACCGCCGGTACGACATCTTCAAGCAGTACACGGACCGGGTGAACGAGCAGTCCGAGCGGCTGATGACGCTGCGCGGCCTGTTCGAGCTGGACGGCCAGGGGCGCGAGCCCATCCCGGTCGAGGAGGTCGAGCCGGTCTCCGAGATCGTCAAGCGCTTCTCCACCGGCGCCATGTCGTACGGCTCCATCTCCCGCGAGGCGCACGAGACCCTCGCCATCGCGATGAACCGCCTCGGCGGCAAGTCCAACACCGGCGAGGGCGGCGAGGACCCGGACCGCCTGTACGACCCCGAGCGCCGCTCGGCGATCAAGCAGGTCGCCTCCGGCCGCTTCGGCGTCACCTCCGAGTACCTGGTCAACGCGGACGACATCCAGATCAAGATGGCCCAGGGCGCCAAGCCCGGCGAGGGCGGCCAGCTGCCCGGCCACAAGGTCTACCCGTGGGTCGCCAAGACCCGGCACTCCACCCCGGGCGTCGGCCTGATCTCCCCGCCGCCGCACCACGACATCTACTCGATCGAGGACCTGGCCCAGCTCATCCACGACCTCAAGAACGCCAACCCGGCCGCCCGCATCCACGTGAAGCTGGTGTCCGAGGTCGGCGTCGGGACGGTCGCGGCGGGCGTGTCCAAGGCGCACGCGGACGTCGTCCTGGTCTCCGGCCACGACGGCGGCACCGGCGCCTCGCCGCTCACCTCGCTCAAGCACGCCGGCGGCCCCTGGGAGCTCGGCCTCGCCGAGACCCAGCAGACCCTGCTGCTCAACGGGCTGCGCGACCGCATCGTCGTCCAGACCGACGGCCAGCTCAAGACCGGCCGCGACGTCGTCATCGCCGCGCTGCTCGGCGCCGAGGAGTTCGGCTTCGCCACCGCGCCGCTGGTCGTCTCCGGCTGCATCATGATGCGCGTCTGCCACCTGGACACCTGCCCGGTCGGCGTCGCCACCCAGAACCCGGTGCTGCGCGAGCGCTTCTCCGGCAAGCCCGAATTCGTCGTCAACTTCTTCGAGTTCATCGCCGAGGAGGTCCGGGAGATCCTGGCCTCGCTGGGCTTCCGCTCGATCGAGGAGGCCGTCGGCCGCGCCGAGCACATCAACGCCCAGGCCGCGATCGACCACTGGAAGGCCGCCGGGCTCGACCTGGCCCCGCTGTTCCACGTGCCCGAGCTGCCCGAGGGCGCCGCCCGGCACCGCACCACCTCCCAGGACCACGCGCTCGACAAGGCCCTGGACAACCAGCTGATCACCCTCGCCGAGGACGCGCTGGAGCGTGGCGAGACCGTCCGGATCCAGCTGCCGATCCGCAACGTCAACCGCACCGTCGGCACCATGCTCGGCCACGAGGTGACCAAGCGCTACCGCGGCGAGGGCCTGCCCGAGGGGACCATCGACGTCACCTTCACCGGCTCCGCCGGGCAGTCCTTCGGCGCCTTCGTGCCCCGCGGCGTGACGCTGCGGCTGGAGGGCGACGCGAACGACTACGTCGGCAAGGGCCTCTCCGGCGGCGTCGTCATCGTCCGCCCGGCCCGCGAGGCCGCGGCCATCGGCAACGACGCGCAGAACCACGTCATCGCCGGCAACACCATCGGCTACGGCGCCACCTCCGGCCGGATCCACCTGCGCGGCAAGGCCGGTGAGCGCTTCGCCGTCCGCAACTCCGGCGCCACCCTCGTCGTCGAGGGCGTGGGCGACCACGGCCTGGAGTACATGACCGGCGGCCGGGTCGTCATCCTCGGCGAGACCGGACGCAACCTCGCGGCCGGCATGTCCGGCGGCATCGCGTACGTCCTGGACCTGCGCCCCGCGAACGTCAACGACGGCATGGTGGGCATCGAGGCCCCCAGCGCCGAGGACCGCGACTGGCTGCGCGAGACCGTGCAGCAGCACTACGAGGAGACCGGCTCCACCGTCGCCGCCGAGCTCCTGGCCGACTGGGGCAGCGGGGTCTCCCGCTTCTCCAAGATCATGCCGACCGACTACAAGGCAGTGCTCGCCGCCAAGGACGCCGCTGAGCGCGATGGCCTCTCCGAGGCCGAGACCACTCGCAAGATGATGGAGGCGGCACATGGCTGACCCCAAGGGTTTCCTGACCACGCCCAAGCAGCTGGCGGAGCGCCGCCCGGTCGACGTCCGGATCAAGGACTGGAACGAGGTCTACGTCGAACGCAGCCTCCTGCCGATCATCACCAAGCAGGCCGGCCGCTGCATGGACTGCGGCATCCCGTTCTGCCACAACGGCTGCCCGCTCGGGAACCTCATCCCCGAGTGGAACGACCTCGCCTACCGGGACGACTTCGTCGGCGCCATCGAGCGCCTGCACGCCACCAACAACTTCCCGGAGTTCACGGGCCGCCTGTGCCCGGCTCCGTGCGAGTCCGCGTGTGTCCTCGGCATCAACCAGGACGCGGTGACCATCAAGAACGTCGAGGTCACCATCATCGACAAGGCCTGGGACCGCGGCGGGGTCACCCCGCAGGTCCCGGAGCGGCTCTCCGGCAAGACCGTCGCCGTGATCGGCTCCGGCCCGGCCGGCCTCGCCGCCGCCCAGCAGCTCACCCGCGCCGGGCACACCGTCGTCGTGTACGAGCGGGCCGACCGCATCGGCGGACTGCTGCGCTACGGCATCCCCGAGTTCAAGATGGAGAAGCGCCACATCAACCGCCGCATCGAGCAGATGCGCGCGGAGGGCACCCGCTTCCGCACCGGCGTGCACGTCGGCGAGGACCTCACCGGGCAGCAGCTGCGCGAGCGCTTCGACGCCGTCGTCGTCGCGGCCGGCGCCACCACCGCCCGCGACCTGCCGGTGCCCGGGCGCGAGCTCAAGGGCGTCCACCAGGCCATGGAGTACCTGCCGCTGGCCAACAAGGTGCAGGAGGGCGACCTCGTCGACTCGCCGATCAGCGCCAAGGGCAAGCACGTCGTCGTGATCGGCGGCGGCGACACCGGCGCCGACTGCGTCGGCACCGCCCACCGGCAGGGGGCCCTCTCGGTCACCCAGCTGGAGATCATGCCGCGGCCCGCCGAGGAGCGGCCCGGACACCAGCCCTGGCCGACCATGCCGATGACCTACAAGGTCACCTCCGCGCACGAGGAGGGCGGCGAGCGGATCTACTCCGTCAGCACCACCCACTTCGCCGGCGACGAGGACGGCAACGTCCAGGAACTGCACCTCGTCGAGGTCGAGTTCAAGGACGGCCGGTTCGAGCCGGTGCCCGGCACCGAGCGGGCCATCCCGGCCCAGCTCGTCACCCTGGCCATGGGCTTCACCGGCACCGACGTGAAGAACGGCCTGGTCGAGCAGCTCGGCGTCGAGCTCGACGCGCGCGGTAACATTGCCCGCGACGGCCGGTTCGCCACCAATGTCGATGGCGTGTACGTCTGCGGAGACGCCGGCCGGGGCCAGTCGCTGATCGTCTGGGCCATCGCGGAGGGCCGTTCGGCC
>NZ_JAFLNG010000287.1 GCF_017427025.1 Streptomyces sp. FH025 | reverse complement strand
CCGGGCGGAAGTCGCCCGGTGACGGATCAAGGCATGGGGATGCCCGGTAGCGCGCCCCACATTGATCACACTCCGTGGATGCACTCGCTACATCACGTAGCATGCACTTGCCTTAAGATCATCCGCAACGTTGCCTGAAGAAAAGATGCGACGGCCTGAGATTGCCGACGCGGTTACCGTGAGCGCAGACTGACTGCCGATCAGGGGAGGTTGCATGCGAGCGGACAACGTGGCGAGTGCGCCATCCACCGTGCTGGGACGGCAGCTGGGGGACGAGCTGCGCGGCATGCGGGAGCGTGCGGGCCTGAGCACCAGCGTGGTTGCCGAAGCGCTGGACTGCACCAAGGGCAAGATCTCGCGCATCGAGAACGGCCGTAGCCCTGTTCGGATGCCGGATCTCACCGCGATGCTCCAGCTGTACGGCGTCGATGACCCGGCCGTCCACGAGCGCCTCTCCGAGCTGGCCCGCACGGCCAACAAGCGGCGGCGCGGGAGTGGCTGGTGGAGCGAGTACGGCCATGTGCTCGCGGACACCTACCGTGACTTCATCGCACTGGAGGCGGTCGCATCGTCGGTACGCACCTTCCAAAGTCAGATGATCCCGGCTCTGTTGCAGACGCCCGACTATGCGCGTGCCCTCACCGCCGCGAGTCTTCGCTGGCAGCAGCCCGAAGAGGTCGAACAGTTCGTCGCTGTCCGCCTGATGAGGCAACAGCGATTGACGGCCGATCCGCCACTGTCCCTCTCGGTCGTGCTGGCCGAAGGTGCTTTGCGGCAGCAGGTCGGCGGAGCCGCTGTCATGAGGGATCAGCTCGCGCACCTGGCGAATTCCGCGTCCATGCCGAACGTGACCATCCAGGTGATTCCGTTCAGTGTCGGTGCACACGCCAGCATGGCCGGACCGTACGTGATCCTCGGATTCCCGTCCGAAGCCGCAATGGACGTCGTCCTGCTGGACAACCCGTCGGGTTCCATGTGGCTTGAGGGCGCAAGCGAGGTGGAGACGTACTTGGGGCTCTGGAACGATGTCCGTACCAAGGCGCTGCCACCTGCGGAATCCCTGGAATTGATCACGTCGATCAAGGAGCTTGGTGCATGACCCAAACCCCAGACCTCTCCGCTGCCGTATGGCGCAAGAGCTCTTTCAGCGGCCCCGACAACGAGTGCATCGAGGTCGCGGACGGGTTCTCGGGGGTGCTTCCCGTCCGCGACTCCAAGGACCCGCGCGGGCCTTCCCTCCTCTTCACCGCCGACGCCTGGACAGCCTTCATCACCGGCGTCCGCGCGGGCGAGTTCCCTACAGGGCGCTGACCGGCAACAGATCGGCTACCCCCATGTTGGGCCGTCGCCGTGTGCCTGATCAGCTCCGTTCGCCGTCCACGAAGGAGCATCGGAAGCCGGTGTCATCGTCGAGCATGGTCGTGTCGGCATCGTTGAATGCGGACGGCGTCGCCCGTGCGAAAGGGCTGGTGAAAGCGCCGCCCTTGAGTTCGCGCCGTCCTGGCTCGGACTCGCTGTTGCACCACTCCCAGATGTTGCCGCACAAGTCGTAGACGCCATATGCGCTGACGCCACTGTGGAACCGGCTGACTGGCGTCGTCCGGCCGATGCCGCTCTCCCGACTGTTGCACTTCGCGGGAGTCGGCTGATCGCCCCAGGGATACACGTCTCCACGAGGCCCTCGGGCGGCCTTCTCCCACTGCTGGCTGGTCGGCAACAGTTTGCCTGCCCAGAGCGCATACGCGGCGGCGTCATGCCAGGTGACGAACACGACGGGGTGGTCGAACAGTCCGTCCGGGCACTTCCCCTTGGGCCAGTGGCGGGGTGGCGGGTGTCCGGTGGCTGCGATGAAGCGGGAGAAGTCCGAGTTCGTGACCGGGAAGACGTCGATGTAGAAGTCCGGCAGCCAGACCGGTGTCTTCTCGGGGCCGGCGAGAAACACCCCGGCTTCGACCAGGGCCATCTGTTTGCCGTCGCCGTGGTGTCTGATCTGGTGCTGCCGGGGCAACGCGTGCTCGGTCTCCGCGCGTTGGTCGGAGAGGACGGCGTCCGAGGCACCGGTCAACCGGACGAAGCGTTCATGGACTTCTGGGCCGGACGCGGCCAGAGAGGTGTCCAGAGCTGCCTGATTCACCGGCCGGGGCGTGATGCCATCGCCTCTGGCCTCCCACTTCGACACCATACGGTCGCTCACTCCGAGGTGAGTAGCGAAAGCCTCGATGCTCATTCGCTTCGCTTGCCGAAGTGCCTTGACCTCGACGCCGGTCCATACCTCTACGGTCGCCAACGCGGCCCTCCACCCCACAGCTATCGCCCCCAGCGCTCCTGCCGCTGGGGGCAACTAGAGTAGATCGACTGGGAGTTCCGTGTACTCCTTGCGGAGCTGTTCGACTATGGGGTGCGTCTCCGGGAAGGTCACGCCGTCGACCGCGCTGATCGCTCGGACGCCGATGCCGATGTTGGTGGCGAATGCGGCATCAAAGTCGGCGAGGTCGGCAAGTCGAACGGTCGCGGTCGCCGACGGGTGGGCCTGGCGCAGCAGTTCCATCGTGGTGCCGACCAGGCAGTCGGCATCCGGCCAGACGACCTGATCTCCCTTGACGAAGCCGACGTTCCAGGTGCCGCCCTCGGAGATCACGGACTCGGCATCGGTGAAGAGAGCGTCGTCGAAGCCCGCCCGTTGGGCGTTGCGGCGGTGGCGGAGCGAACCGAAGAGGCCGACGCTCTTCACGGCCGGCATGTCGCGGGTGTAGACCACGGACTGAACGCGCATGGCGGGAAGGGGAAGCGACCCGGCCGGACGGGTGGTCACCAGAACGTGGGGGTGGGCGTCGCTTCCGACGTGGCCGAGGTCGAGAGCGGGGTCGAAGACCGTCACCCTCACCACGCAAGCCCCGGAGGACGGCGCGGCGCCACGGGCGAAGTCCCGGACACGGTCGAGGTCGAGGTCGGTATCGAAGACGGCGCGGCAGTCACGGGCCAGGCGCGCCAGGTGGAGGGAGAGGCCGCGTACGTGGCCGTCCTCCACACGGATCGAGGTGAAGTGCCCGTAGTTCGTCAGGGCAAGGGCCTGGAGGTGGTCCAGGCTGATCGGGCTTCCGTTCAGTTCGGCCATGGCGCCAAGCATGGCATTGGCCCTGGAGAGCGGGGCACGGTTCCAGCCGGTGGGACACCGAAGTTCGGTGAAAGTTCAGTGCCGGGGCAGTGTCAGGACGTACCGGCCTGGTCACCTTCAGCGCCAGCCTAGTCACACAACGTTGGCTTCCGGCTGGACAGCTCACGGCCTGCACCTCTCGAACGGGGCAGGCGAGAACCGCGCGGCGAGCCTTCACCTCCAAGCAGCTCCCGACCTGGGAGGACACCCCGTGTCACAAGCACGCTCCGGCTTCAGCCAGTTGGCGCTGGCCGACACCCCGAACGCGGTCGGGTGGGCGCGGCGCCACGCCGCTGACGTGCTCCACAGTTGGCAAGCTCCGCCCGACATCATCGACACGGCCCGGCTCATCGTGTCCGAGCTGATCACCAACGCCATACGGCACACGCGCGCCGACGAGGAAGTCTCCCCGTATTCGCCGCTGTCACCGGTGCGAACGGTCACCCTGACCCTCTGGCTCGAACGCGAGCGCCTGTTCATCCTCGTGCACGACAACGACCGTCGTCCGCCGGTGGTCAAAGCGGTGGGAGAGGACGCGGAAAGCGGCCGGGGCGTCTTCCTGGTTGAGGCGCTGAGCGAAAAGTGGGGCTACTACTACCCTCCCGAGTCCGCCGGCAAGGTCGTGTGGTCGGAGCTGCGGACCGGTGGCCGAGACCCCGGGTTCAGGAACGACGACGCCGGGCCAGGCCGCAGCGCCGACAACAAGTACGCGGCCGGACGGTCCTACAGGGACACGCCGTTGGTGGTGGCCCGCACCCTGGTCGCCCTCCGCGAACTCTGACCCGAGGAACGCCCACCCCCAGCGGGCCCACAGTCGAGCGGCCGGCACCGAGTTCCCCCACGGTGCTGACCACTCCGAGCGCCCTCGCATCCCCACCGCGAGATCCAGGCCCCCGCGATTCGCGCACCGGGTAGCGAGGGCGCTCACCAAGTCCAGTAACTCAACTATCTGGAAGGGGAGTTGATGCCAGACGACCCATCGCGAGGCGCACATGCAGACCGACCCGACGACCGAAAGGCAGAAACACCATGCAGGTGATGGACAACCGGTACTCGCCGGGAATGCGCAAGTGGAACCTCCGTTTCGGAATCACGTCCCGCTGCAACATCCGCTGCCAGTACTGCCTGCCGGAGGGCAAGCAGGGCGTCATCGTCCAGCCGTCGCTGGAGGAGGCCATCGAAGTCCTCCAGGCGGCGCACGACATCGGGTTCACGCGGGTCCACTACACGGGCGGCGAGCCGACCGTGCGCCGGGACTTCGTGGACCTGCTCCAAGCCGCGAAGGAGATCGGCTTCACGCAGCAGATCGTCACGACCAATGGTTACCGGCTGCACCACATCATCGAGGACGCGATCGACGCCGGCCTCACCCGGGCGATCATCAGCATCGACACCCTCGACGAACAGCGGAACCTCTTCATCACCCGCCGAGGCTTCCACAGCGACACCCTCCGCAGCATCGAGCGTTCCGTCGAACTGCTGCCCACGCTCACCAAGATCTCGTGCGTCACCATGCGCGACACCCTGCACGAGCTGCCGGCCTTCATCGACTACGCCCGCAGCCTCAACACCAGCGGTGGGGCCGGGCAGTTGGCGATCAAGCTGAACCAGTTCTTCCCCTCGAACCCGGCCCAGCTCGGCGCCGAGGGCGAAGCCTTCTGGAAGAACCAGTTCGTGGAGGAGTCGGCCATCCTCGACTCCCTCGCCAAGGCCGGGGAGCTCAACCCGGTGCGGCGCGAGGGGATCGAGGGCGACAACCCCAGCTACAACTACTACGAGATCGGCGACACCGGGGTGAAGGTCGCCGTGCTGGCGATGTTTTCCTGGGACTACCCGTGCGGGGGCTGTTGGAAGCTCCGCATCAGCCCCAACGGCATGGCGACGATCTGCATCAGCCAGAAGAACCCGCCCGTCCTCTGGGGGATGTCCCTCGACGAGAAGCGGGAGACCTTCAAGCGCCTGACCGGCTACCGCGACAGCGAGCAGTTCGACATCGACAACCCCAACCGCAAGCACTACCGCGACCAGCTCGGCGAACTGCGCTTCGACAAGGTCGTCGGCGAGCAGAAGACCATCGCGCACTTCCGCACCATCCTCACCCGTGAGCAGATGGAAGGCGGGAAGACGGCGTGAGCGTGGGACTGGAGCGCCTGTGCTTCGGCACATCCACCTTCGTGGCCGGCCGCCTGCTCCCGCAGAAGGAGTCAGGCCCCGGCATGGCCGCACTGCGCACGGCGCTCCAGTCCGGCGTCCGGCTGATCCACTCGAACCCCAACCTCGACACCCAGTGGGCCGTCCGTGAGGTGTTGGAAGAGATCGGGCCGGTCGACGGACTACGTCATCTCGTCAAGGCCGAGTGCCCGCTTCGCGGCGACCTAGAAGCGCGTATTCACTCCGCCATCGAAGTCTCCACCGGCCAGCTCGGCGTCTCCAGGATCAACGCGCTCGTACTCGAAATCGACCTCAAGCGCACCCAGCACACGGACCTGCTGCACAAACCGCGAGTGCTCGCCGGCTTCTTCCGCAACGGCGCCCGGGTGGCCTTCGCGTCGGGCCGAGTCGATGCGGTGTACGCGTATTGCCACGGTCCCCAGGCGCTGGCCGCCGCACTCCAGGTGGAGGCGATCAGCGCCGTCGCCACTCAGTACCACCTGACCTCGCCCTGGGCTTACGCGCACCTCGCTCAGATCAGGAGGGCCGGCAAAACATTCATCGGCATGTCGCCGCTCAATCGGGGGGCGCTGGTGAACCCGCTCGCCACCACAGCCCGTGCGCGGCTCCTACCACTGGCATGGGCACTGAACGACCCGCGCGTCGCCGCCCTCGCGGTGACCATGTCCACCCCCGAACACGTCAACGAGGTGATCGACACTGTCCGTAACTCGGAACGATCAAGGTCCAGTTCTCCCTACACTGACCCGACCGGAACCCCAAGGAGAGAACTTCCGTGATTGACATTGCCCTGTTGCGAACCGACCCCGACCTCGTGCGTCGTACCGCACGGGCGAAGGGCTCCGACGTCAACGTCGACCGCCTGATCGAGGTGGATGGCGAACTCCGCCAGGAGCAAACCCAGGCCGAGGAGCTGCGCGCGCAGCAGAAGAAGCTGGGCAAGGGCGCCGACATCGAGGCCGCCCGCGACCTCAAGAGCCGCCTCCAGGCCGCCAACGACCGAGTCCGCGACCTCCAGGCCGAGCGCGACGACCTGTGGGTCCGGGTGCCGAACATCTTCCCGGACGACACCCCTTCGGGTGATGACGACGAAGGCAACGTCGAGCTGCGGACCGTCGGCCTCCCGGAGCCGACCGACGAGGCCCGCGCCCACGAGGTCATCGGCGAGCGCCTGGGCATCTTCGACCTCAAGCGTGCTGCCGAGGTCTCCGGCTCCGGCTTCTACTACTGGAAGGGCGACGGTGCCCGCCTCGCCTGGGCGATGTTCTCCTACGTCCAGGACTTGCTGGTCCAGCGCGGATTCTCCCCGATGATGACCCCGCTGATGGCGCGCGAGCGTACGTTCTTCGGTACCGGCTTCCTGCCGTTCTTCGAGGACCAGCTGTACCGCGTACAGGGCACTGATCTCTCCCTGATCGGCACCACCGAGCAGACCCTGATCGGCTTCTACGGCGACACCATCCTCGACCCCGAGGAGCTGCCGATCCGGGTGGCCGCGTTCTCCCCGTGTTTCCGCACCGAGGCCGGCGCGGCGGGCCGGACGAACCGCGGTGGCTTCCGCGCGCACCAGTTCCACAAGGTCGAGCAGATCGTCCTGTGCCACCCAAACCAGTCCGAGCACTGGCTCAACGAGTGCCAGCGCAACGTGGAGGACATCCTCGACGGCCTCGAACTGCCCTACCGCGTCGTGCGCGTGTGCCTGGGCGACATGGGCGCGCCCACCTACAAGAAGTACGACACCGAGGCGTGGTTCCCGTCCTTCGGCCTGTACCGCGAGACGCACTCCAACTCGAACCTGTGGGACTACCAGTCCCGCCGCTTCAAGATCCGGTTCAAGGACGGCGACGGCAAGACCGTGCTCCCGCACACCATCTCCTCCACCGGCATCACGGACCGTGCCGCACTGGCCATCCTGGAGAACCACGTTCAGGCGGACGGCACGATCTACATCCCCAAGGCGCTCCGGCCCTACATGGGCGGACAGGAATGGATCGGCAGGCGGGATTGACCCTGACGCTGGGGCTGAACTTCGGCACCCACGACGCGGCGGCGGCCATCGTTCACAACGGAACGGTGGCCGCCGCCGTCGAAGAGGAGCGCCTGAACCGGATCAAGAACACCAAGGTGTTCCCCGAGCGCGCGATCCAGGCGTGTCTGGACCTGGTGGGAGCCCGCGCTGACGACCTCGACCAAGTGGCCCTGTTCGTGGACCCGAAGCTCCACCTGCTCCTGGCCCCCTCCAACCTCCGCCACGGCACACCGGCATCCATCGGGTCCCTGCTCTCCGACCTCGACAAGTACCGCAAGCGCCGACGACTGCCGGCCACCATCCGCAGCAGCGGCCTCTTGCCGAAGAACCTGCCGCTCATACCCGTGCCCCACCACCGGGCGCACGCGGCCAGCGCGTACCACGTCTCCCCGTTCGAAGACGCGCTCGTCGTCACGCTCGACGGACGGGGCGAGTACGAGACTGCCGTCATCTTCGAGGGCATCGACGGGCAGCTGATCAGGCGTCACCACATCACCTACCCGCACTCATTCGGCTACCTGTACAGCGCGCTCACCCGCTACCTGGGGTTCCGTCCGCAGAGCGACGAGTACAAGGTCATGGGCCTGGCCGCCTACGGCAGCGACACCTACACCGAACGACTCGCTCAACTAGCCAAGTTCGACGCCGACACCGGCCGCTTGCGCCTGGATCTCCGCTACTTCGACCACCACCGCAGGCCCAGCCGCAACCGCACCCTCTGCAGCCCCGCCCTGACCGAACTCCTCGGCCCATCAAGGAATCCCGGCGACGAGATCACCGACCGCCACCGCGACATCGCCCACGCCCTCCAGTCCCTCCACGAACGGCTGGTCGGCGCCTACATCGCCCACGCCCAACGGCTGATGCCACGCAGAACGCTCTGCCTCGCCGGAGGCGTCGCGCTGAACTGCGTCGCCAACGCGGCGATCATCAACTCCGGACGCTTCGACCAGGTCTTCATCCAGCCTGCGGCCGGCGACGCCGGGACCTCCATCGGGGCCGCGCTGATCGCGGGTGCATCCAAGGAGCGGCTGCCGCTCCACAATGCCTTCCTCGGCCCCGCGTTCGGCATCGATGCCATCGAGAAGGCCCTCAGCAGCCTTCCAGCGGGCCGCTACGAGGTGAGGCGTACTACCGACCCCCACCA
Source organism: Streptomyces sp. FH025 (assembly GCF_017427025.1). GTDB lineage: Bacteria > Actinomycetota > Actinomycetes > Streptomycetales > Streptomycetaceae > Kitasatospora. The sequence goes on along the minus strand of NZ_JAFLNG010000287.1, from coordinate 841 downwards.
GGAGGCGGCGAGGCTGCTACACGCAGAGCAGGTGATCGGCTGGTTCCAGGGCCGTATGGAGTTCGGACCGCGCGCGCTCGGCGCCCGCAGCATCCTCGCCTCACCCCGCTCGCCCGAGACGGCAGTACGGATCAACGCCATGATCAAGCAGCGCGAGGCGTTCCGCCCATTCGCGCCAGCGGTTCTGGCAGAGTGCGCCGACGAGTACTTCGACCTCTCTCCGGCTGGCGCGTTGGTCTACCCGTACATGCTCGCCACAGCGCCTGTGCGCCCGGAACGACGGAACGAGATTCCTGCCGTCGTCCACATGGATGGATCGGCGCGTGTCCAGACCATCGGCCAGGAGACCAATCCTCATCTTTGGCGGCTCGTCCGAGAATTCAAGCGGTTGTCCGGGTTGCCCGTAGTGCTCAACACCTCGTTCAACGGCGCGGACGAGCCAATCGTGTGCACACCCCAGGACGCCGTGCGCACATTTAGCAGGTGTGGATTGGATGCGCTGGTCATCGGCCCGTTTGTTGTCCGCCAGCGCCTCAAGGAGGCCATTGAATTGCCGTGCTCTTGATCTGGCTTGATTGGCCGGGCGCCTGAGCCTCGGGCTCTGCAAATATGAAAAATGAGTGACGTCTAATTCGGGGGACCTCTCGCATTAACTAGCCGTGCCGGGCTTCAAGGCTTGCATCGAAGTTCAGTGTCCTGTTCTAACTCTGGGCATGTTGGGGACAGGAACTGAATTGATCCCAAAAAGATCTAATCTTGTTAGAACTCTCCCCTGCTTCTGCGCAGGAAGTCGGCCCGGTCGACTTCCTGCGCAGAAGTGGCTGTGCGCAATTCCGTCGCC
>NZ_JAFLNG010000286.1 GCF_017427025.1 Streptomyces sp. FH025 | reverse complement strand
GTGGACCGGCTGGCCCGCGACGGGTACCGGGTCTCCCCCGCGAGCAACCGGATCGGGCTGCGCACCGAGGGCCCGGCCGTCGCCCGCGCCCGGGGCGGCGAACTGCTCAGCGAGGGCATGGTGTTGGGCGCGGTGCAGATACCGCCGGACGGGCAGCCGGTGGTCTTCCTTGCCGACCACCCGACCACCGGGGGCTACCCGGTGATCGGGGTCGTCCCGGCCACCGACCTCGCGGCCGCCGCCCAGGCCCGGCCGGGGACGCCGGTGCGGTTCGTCCTGCTGCGGGGGCACTGAGGGGCCACGGAGGGGCACGGAGTTCTCAGTTCCGCCCCGACAACAGCTCGGCGATGGCACGTTGGGCCGGATCGAGCGCCGTCTGCCCCTCCTCCGCACCCCAGACCGCGTTCTGCAGCACCCGGCCGAGCGTCCAGGCCGCCGCCACCTCGCGGTCCAGCTCCAGCGCCTCCACCAGGAGGTCGAAGCGCCGCCGCAGCGCCCGGGTCGGGTCGCCGGTGGCCAGCACATCGGCCCAGCGGTTGCGCAGCGCGGGCAGCAGCTCGAAGCCCGGGTGCCCGGAAAGCGGCTTGGGGTCGATCACCAGCCAGGGTTCGCGGTCGCCGCCCGGCAGCGGGGCGAGGACGTTGCCGTAGTGCAGGTCCCAGTGCAGCAGCCGGTCGCCCGGCTCGGCCCGGACCTCGCCCAGGGCCGCCGCGCAGTCCGCGAACAGCCGCCGCTCGTCCGCGTCGGCGAGGGCCGCGCCCGCCGCCGGGGCCCGGTCCAGCAGGCCCTCCGCGACACTCTTCAACTTTCGCAGTTCTTCGGGAGCTTGATGCTGAGTCAACTCCCTCAGCAGTTCAGCCAGTACGCGCAGCGCGGCGAGGTCGTCGGGCACTTCGAGCAGTGAGCGCGACGCGTCCAGGCGTTCCAACAGCATGGAGCCCGAGGCCGGTTCGTGGTCGAGCAGCCGGACGGCGCCGCGCCCGCCCCAGGCCCGCAGCGCGACCGGTTCGCCGGCCGTCTCCTCGTCCACCGGCTGGAGCTTGAGCACCGCGGGCGTCCCGTCGGCGCGCCGCACCGGCAGTACCAGTCCGACCACGCCGTGCGCCGCCGGGCCGTCCGGGCGCAGCTCCCAGCGGTCGAGCAACTCGCTCGCCAGGGCGGGGAGTCGGGCCGCCCAGATGCGGCCGTCCTCGCCCCGGAACTCCTGGAGCGACTCGACCAGCGCGGGCGGGACGGTGACGGACGTCATGCGGACTCCTCTCGGGCGCTCCCCTTCACCCTAGTTCGGCCCTCCCCGGTTCGGCCCTCCCCGGTTCTCGTCACCCCAGACCGAGCGCGGCCGCCGCCTCCGCCGCGAAGCCCTCGGGGTTGTCGAGCATGATGCTGTGCCCGCAGTCCGGCACCGCCACCACCCGCACCCCCGCCGCGCGCAGCCCGTCGGCGCCGTTCGGTTCGCCGTCCACCGCCGGGTACAGGAAGGTGCGCGGGAGGTCGAGCCCGAGCAGCAGCTCGCGCATGGTCGGCTCGCTCCCCCGGGCGAGGTGCACGGCGCTGCGGTACAGGCCCTCCGCCCCGGCCAGCCGCATCGTGGACCACCAGAACGGGCCGACCCGCTCGGCGACCTCCTCCCGGCCTCCGGCCAGGAACTCCGCCTCGGTGTAGCCGGCGATCCCGCTGCTGCCGATCCGCCGCCGGTCGGGGGCGATCGGGTCCAGGTTGGCGTCCACCAGGAGCAGCCGCGAGACCAGCCCGGGGTGCCGGTGCGCCAGGACGATCGCGATCGCGCCACCCATGCTGTGGCCGACCACCTCGACCCGTTCCAGCCCGGCCGCCGCGACCGCCGCGGCGACCGCGTCGGCGTGCGCCTCCAGGGTGTAGGCGAAGTCGGCGGGCCGGTCACTGATGCCGAATCCGAGCAGGTCGAGCAGCAGTGAGCGGCGCCCGCTGAGCAACGGGTGGGCGGCGGCGGCCGCGAAGTAGACGGGCGAGCTGGCGCCGAGCCCGTGCAGATAGAGCCGGGCGGGCTCGGCGCCGGGCAGCTCGACCCAGCGGATCAGGTCGCCGTTCGGGGTGACGGGGGCCGCGCGCATGCTCACACACTCCTGTGTCGAAGTCCGGACCGCGGTGGTTCGGACCACGGAGAACATACATCGACATCGAGGTATCACGGAAGCGATATACCAACGTGCCGAGGGAGCGGTCTGAGAGAGTGGCCCCATGCTGAAGCTCGCGATCCTCGGAGTCCTGTACGACCAGCCGCTGCACGGCTACGAGCTGCGCCGCCACCTCGCCGCGCTCACCGGCCACGTCCGCCCGATCAGCGACGGCACGCTCTACCCCGCGATCAAGCGGCTGGAGGCCGACGGCCTGCTGGTCCGCGAGACCGAGCCCGGCAGCGCCGCCGCACCCAGGCACACCCTGCACCTCACCGAAGCCGGCCGCACCGCGCTGCTCGACCGGCTGCGCGCGCCCGAACCGCTCGACATCAGCGACGGGAACCGCTGGTTCACCCTGCTCGCCTCTCTGCGCCACCTCGACGACCCGGCCGCCCAGGCCGCCGTGCTCCGCCGCCGTCTGGCCTTCCTCTCCGAGCCGGCCAGTTTCTTCTACGAGGGCGACCGTCCGCGCGCCGCCGAGGAGTTCACCGACCCGTTCCGGCGCGGCATGCTGCTGATCGCCCGCTCCACCACCGAGACCGAGGTCGACTGGCTGCGCGCCACCGTGGCCGAACTCGACGGCCGTTGACGGATGGCCCGCCGGGCGAAGGCCCCTGACGAACTGACCGAAAGCCGCCCGACCGGCCTTCCGCCCCCGCTCCACCCGTGTTCCGATGGCCCCATGGACGACAACACGAACATCAGCGACGGACGGCGCAAGGGCTACGACGGAACGGGCACGGGCGCGATCACCCCGGACGGCTGCGCGGTCGAGGTGTGGACCCGCCTGCCGGTCGGCGACGCCCCGGACGTGATCGAGGGCGCCATCCCGCCCGGCGCGAGCATCCTCGAACTGGGCTGCGGCGTCGGCCGGATGACGCACCCGCTGGCCGACCGCGGCTTCGCCGTCACGGCCGTGGACGAGTCCGCCGAGATGCTGGCCCTGGTGCGCCCGGAGGTCCGGACGGTGCGCAGCCCGATCGAGGAGCTGGACCTCGGCGAGCGCTTCGACGTCGTCATGCTCGCCTCGTTCCTGGTGCACGCGGGCGACACGGCGGTCCGCCAGGGCCTGCTGGAGACCTGCCGCCGCCATGTCGCCGAGGACGGCTGCGTGCTGGTGCAGCGCGAGGGCGAGGACTGGCACCGCAACGTGCCGCGGGAGAGCCGGATCGCCGGTACGGACGGAGTGGCCCGGATCGTCTCCGCCACCCCGGTGGGCGACGGGGTGAACTCCGTCCACGCGGAGTACGAGTTCCCGGACGGCACCTGGACGCAGACCTTCCTGTCCCGGCCGCTCACCACGGAGGTCTTCGAGCGGGCCCTGGCGGACGCCGGGCTGCGGGTCGAGACGTACCTGACGGAGGATCGCACCTGGGTCCGGGCCCGGCCGGCGGACTGACGCTCCGCGCCGGCCGGCGCTCCGAGTCGAGCCGGTGCTCCGAGTCGAGCCGGCGCGCCAGGTCGGGCCGGCGCGCCAGGTCGGGCCGGCGCGCCAGGTCGGGCCGGCGCGCCAGGTCGGGCCGGTGCGCCACCGTCGGCTGACGCGGCGAAAGGGCCCCGTGCGCAAAGTCCGATTAAAAGGTGAACAAAGAACTGTTACCTTCACCCCGTACCATCGGCCGCGCGCCGGGCCCGTGCGCGGCCCGGGCCGCGCGGGTCACGGTCGTCCGCACGCCCGTTCCGACCCGCAAGGACCCGTACATGCCGCACCAGCACGACGACCGTCGGATACCCCTGGCGGGTGTCCGGTGATCGACTGGTTCCACGGGGCCGTCCTCGGCCTGATCCAGGGGCTCACCGAGTTCCTGCCCGTCTCCTCCAGCGCCCATCTGCGGGTCTTCTCCGCCCTGTTGGGCTGGGACGACCCGGGAGCGGCCTTCACCGCGGTCACCCAGCTGGGCACCGAGGCCGCGGTGCTGATCTACTTCCGCCGGGACATCGCCTCGATCGTCCGGACCTGGGCGCTGTCACTGTTCCGCCCGGCGCTGCGCTCCGATCCGGACGCGCGGATGGGCTGGTTCGTGATCATCGGCACCCTGCCGATCGGCATCCTCGGCAAGCTGTTCCAGGACAGCATCGAGACCCATCTGCGCGATCTTCGGATCATCGGTACCACGCTGATCGTCTTCGGCCTGATCCTGGCGCTCGCCGACCGCACCCGCGCCGTCCGCCACGCCCGTCCGATCACCGACCTGACCCTGCCGCACGCCGCCGCCTACGGTTTCGCCCAGGCCCTGGCGCTGATCCCCGGCGTGTCCCGCTCCGGCGGCACGATCAGCGCGGGCCTGCTGCTCGGCTACAGCCGGGAGGCGGCGGCCCGCTACTCCTTCCTGCTCGCGATCCCGGCGGTGCTGGCCTCGGGGACGCTGGAGCTGTTCAAGATCGGCGAGGGCCCGGCCCCGGCCTGGGGTCCGACCATCCTGGCCACCGTGATCGCCTTCGTGGTCGGTTACGCGGTGATCTCCTGGTTCCTGAAGTACATCTCGCGCCGCAGCTTTCTGCCGTTCGTGGTCTACCGGGTGCTGCTCGGTGTTCTGATCATCGGTCTGGTGGCGGGTGGCGTGCTGGCCCCGGACGCGGGCTCCATCAAGTAGAACGCGGTTCCAGAAACGGCACGGCTCCGACGGCAGCACGACAGCACAACAGCCCGACAGCCCGACAGCAGTGGGCCGGGACACCCCTCAACGGGTGTCCCGGCCCACCGAACGTCGAGGACCTAACGCCCGGACTCCCGGGCGGTCAGTCGGCCGCGCACGGCGGCATGGACCTCGGCCTCCTCGGCCGGGTCGGCGGCGAGCCTGCGCAGCCGCTCCAGCACACGCGCGTCGCCCGTGGTGGCGACATGGCGCGCGGCGAGCTCGCGCGTGGACTCCTCGCAGTCCCAGAGGCACTCGACCGCGGGCCCCTCGGGGAAGTGCACATCGGTGACGGCGAGCGCCCGGGCGGCGCGGCCGCGCAGTTCGGAGGAGGCCGCCTCCCCGTAGATGTGGCGCAGGACCGGTACGGCGTCGGCGGCGGCCAGCCGCCCCGCGCCGTCGACCAGTGACCCCAGTCCGGTGCCGCTGACCCCGCGCGCGGAGATCCAGCGGCGCAGGCCCGCGACCACCAGCGGCGCGTCGGCCGGCTCACCGGCGTCCGCGAGCAGTTGGACGGCGGCCTCGCCGAGCGCGCTGTCGGCTCCCCCGCTGGCCGGGTCGGCCCAGCGGCGGGCCTGCGCCAGCACCTCCGGGCCGCGCATCCGGCCGAGCAGCTCCAACGCGGCCCGCACGATCCGGTCATCCACGTCAGCTGCGGCGGCCTCGATCAGTTCGAGGGCGGCCGCGTCCCGCTGGTCGACCAGGTAGCGCAGCGCGCACCGCCGGGCACCGGGCAGGCCGTCACGGGCGGCCTCCAGCAGGACGGGGCGGTCCTCCGGGCGGACCACGGCGGTCAGACAGCGGGCGGCCGCGGCGGCGCGGCGGTCCACCGCGTCGGGGCCGGAAGGGTCCTCGTCGGCGAACACCGGCTCGGGGCGGCCGAGGAAGGCGTCGGCCCCGAGGCCGCCCAGCTCGCCCTGGTCGGCCCAGGCCAGCACGTCGGCGGTGGACCAGCCCGGGGTGACGCCACTGCGGTTGAGCTGGCGCTGCCAGAGGTCGAAGGGGGACTGTTCGCTGGCCGCGGCCACTCTCGGGTGGTAGGCCGCCCAGAGCCGCCAGGGCCGGGGCTCGTACGCGTTGCGGATGAACTCGCGCAGCTCGGCGTCACCCTCGGGGCCCGGCGCGAAGCGGTCCAGCACGGCGGTGCCGAGCAGCAGCAGGCCGCGGTCGTCGTCGCGCAGGGCGAGCTCGTCCAGGGCCCAGGCCCAGTTGGCGCCGGTGGCGGCGTACTCGCGCAGCATCAGCAGCGCGTCGCGCCGGCCGTACGCGGCGAGGTGGCCCAGCACGGAGAGGGCGAGACCGGTGCGGTTCTCGTCGTCGCTGACGAGGTCCTCGGCGGCGTGGAGGTGGTCCTCGATGCCGTCGAGGGAGGCCTCCAGCTCCATGTAGAGGCGGGCGTAGTAGAGGGAGCGGCTCTCGACCTGCCAGTCGGCTCGCGGATCCCTGGTGACGCACTCCTCCAGCGCGGCGATGGCCTCGGCACGGTCGGCGGCCAGCGCATGGAGCTGCCCGTCACCACGGCCTCGCTGCAGGAGGCCGAGGAGGCTGGCACTGGGTGCTATCACTGGCTCGAACATGAGGTCAGCATCCGTTGCGGCGGTCGTAGTGGCAACGGGATTTCCGTCGCCGGGGTCTCTGGTCGGTACTGCGGTGGGCGCCCGGGCGCCGGAATCACCGAAGGTTACCGCCTCGGACCCCCGTCCGCACACAGGGCGACGAGTGCTGGTGCCACAGTGGCATATGCCAGGGGAATTTTGCCTGCGTTCTGTCCAAATCGCCCACCGCGGTCAGAACGCTGTGCGACAGTCTTCCCACCACCCGTCCCGCCCGCACACAGCGGGCCGCACCCGAGCGATGGACCCGCCATGAGCATGCCTTTAGGCACCGCCCGCCCGCCGGACACCGTCACGACGGACGGCGCCACGACGGGCGCCGACGGCCCGGCCGCGGGCCCCGCGGGCGGGACGGACCGCGCCCGCGACGAGTCGGACAGCGGCTCCGACAGCGGAACGGACGGCAGAGTGGACGGCACGGCACAGGAGCCGTCCGGCCCCTCCCTCAACGGGGGCGACACCGGCGACGGCATCGACGGCGGCACCATCGGCTCGGCCGAGTGGGACCTGCTGACCGACGGCGTCCACTGGAACGCGGAGACCTACCTCCTCCTCGGGTGCGACCCGGACCACGGCCCGCTCAGCCTCGACCGGCTGCCCGACCGCCTCCCGGAGGCGGACCGGCCGCTGCTGCGCCGGATGATGACCGATGCCCTGGTGCACGGCCGCCCGGCCGCCGGAACCCTGCGGGTCCGCCGACCCGGCGGCCGGCACAACAGTGTCGACTGCGCGGGCGAACCCGTGCTCGGCGTGGACGGCACCGTCACCGCGCTGCGCATGCTGCTCCGGCCCGCCCCGCCGATCTGAGCCGCGCGCCGCCCCGGGCGCGCGCCGCCTTCAACGCGCGGCCCTTTCAGCGCGCACCACCTTCAATGCGCGCCCTCTTGAGCCCGTCGCCCCAGGCGCGCACCACCTTGAACGCGCGCCGCCTTGGCCGCGCGCCACCGCAAACGCGCGCCGCCGTTCCGCGCCGCACCCGCCGGTCCGAACCGAGCGCCGACGCGCCCCGGCGCGCCCCGGAGTACTCCCGCCTCCGGCGCACGCCCGACCGTTCACGCCGGCCGCAGCCCGCTCACATCGACCGCAGCCGCTTCTTGGCATCGGCGGCCCGCAGCTCCTGGCCGAGCTCGTCCCGCAGTTCGTCCACCACCGGCAGCCCCCGGTACCGCGCGGTCAGCCGGTACATCTCGCGCAGCCGGTCCCAGGTCCGGTGCGAGGAGTTCTGGCCGATCAGGCCCAGCACCGTCCTGGCCTGGAACTCCGCCGCGTCCGGCTCCCCGGTGAGCCAGTGCACCGAGGCCAGGGTGATCCGGTCGAACAGCGCCGAACGGAGCTGCCCGGTGCCCTCGCGCAAGGTGATCACCCGCTCCGCGTGCCGCCGGGCCTGGGGGGCGGCCGCCGGGTCGTGCTCGGCCAGGGTGCGCAGCGCCAGTGCCTGCATGCCACGCAGTTCCGCCTCGTCGAAGACCTGCATCCAGGACGGCGGCGGCTCCGGCGACGCCTCGGCGAACAGGTCCTCGGCCTCGCCGAGCAGCCGGTGGGTGTCCTGCGAGTGCCCGACGGAGGCGTGCGCCCAGGCCTCGACGGTGTTGAACATCGCGCGTGTTCTGGGCAGCAGCAGACCGTCCCCCGCCTTGGCCGCCGCCATCAGCTCGATCGCGTCGTCGGCCCGGCCCAGGTGCACCATCTGGCGCGCCGCCCGGGAGATCGCCTCGCCGGCCCGCGGCCGGTCCCCGGCCTCCTTGGCCGCCTCGGCCGCGATCATGAAGTACCGCTGAGCGGTGGGCTCCAGGCCCACGTCGTGCGACATCCACCCGGCCAGCACCGCCAGGTTGGCCGCGACCAGCCACAGCCGCTGCTCCACCACCGGCGAGTGCCGGTGCGTCAGCAGTCCGCCCACCTCGTTGAGTTGGCCGACCACGGCCTTGCGCTGGAGCCCGCCGCCGCGCGCCGCGTCCCAGGCGCGGAACACCTGCACCGAACGCTCCAGCGACTCCACCTCGTCGAGCCCGACCGGGCCCGCGTCGTACACGTCCACCGCCGGCCGTGCCCCGCCCCCGGTGACGGCCTGGCGAGGCCCTGGGACGGAGGCCGCGTACGCGACCGCGTCCCCGCCCAGCCAGCCCTTCAGCGAGTCGGCGATGACCGCTCCGGCCGTGAGCGCGGCTCCCGCGCCCACCAATCCACGTCGGTTCAGCATGAGGTCCATTCCCGTGAACTCGGTGAGGACCGCGGCTGTTCGATCCGGCGACCACGGCACTGCTGCGGACGGCTCCGCTCCGGACCTGGTGGGCCGGTGTCGTTCCAGACCGAGGTCCTCAGTGGTGACGACACGTCCGAGCCGCTCCGTGAACACGGCCGCCAGCACCCGCGGCACCGGATCGCGGGGGACCTCCCCCTGCTCGATCCAGCGCCGTACCCTCGACGTGTCGGTGGACAGCTGCTGCTGCCCCATCGCGGCACCCCGACGGTTGACCAGCCGCGCGAGCTCGCCCTTGGACCATCCGGTCAGGACGAACAGATCGGCGAGTCGGGTGTTGGGTCCCCTGCTCAACGAAGCCCCCAGGTTCCTCGGCTCCTCCGAGGCTAGAGGTTCGGGCAAGTGCCGGGCGAGCATTCGCCACCGTTCGCCAGGGCCCGCCAGACTACTAAGCCAGTGCCCGGAGGGTGTCTTGTAGGAGTGCGCCACCCCGCCTCACGGGTCGGGCGGCGTTCCACCGGCGTCGGGGCACTCCCCCGACGGTGGCACGGAACGCTCCCGGCCCTCACCCGAGGGGGTGGCGCGGCCGGGTGGCGCGGGAGCGCCGGGCACGGCCACGGCAGTCCGGCCGACCGCATTCCCCAGGGTGCGGACGGCCGGAACACCGTCGAACAGGGGTTCCTGACCCCGCGTCCGTGCCCGGCGCCCGCGCACCACCCACCGAAGCAGGGCCGCCGTCATGCCAGGAAGCAC
>NZ_JAFLNG010000285.1 GCF_017427025.1 Streptomyces sp. FH025 | reverse complement strand
GCACCCCCGACGATGCCCGCCGGCACGACCTGGCGGCGTTCCTGCGCAGCCGCCGCGAGCGCATCGCGCCCGAGCAGGTGGGCCTGCCGATGACCGGCCGCCGCCGTACGCCCGGCCTGCGCCGGGAGGAGGTGGCGCAACTCGCCGCCGTCGGTGTGACCTGGTACACGTGGTTGGAGCAGGGGCGGCACATCCAGGTGTCCACCCAGGTGCTGGACGCGGTGGCCCGGGCGCTGCTGCTGGACCCGAGCGAGCGGGCGCACCTGTTCACCCTGGCCGGCGCGGAGGACCCGGCGCCGGTGAAGGAGTGCCCCTCGGTGACCCCGAGCGTGCGCCTGGTGCTGGAGCAACTGGCGCCGTACCCGGCCGTGGCGCTCAACTCCCGCTACGACGTCCTGGCGCACAACCCGCAGTACGCCGCCATCGTCGGCGACCTGGGCGAGCTGCCGCCCGAGGACCGGAACCTGATGTGGATGGCGTTCACCCCCTCGCACTTCCGCGAGGTGCTGATCGACTACCGCACCGAGCGCCTCGGCATGGTGGCCCGGTTCCGGGCCGCGATGGCCGAGCACAGCGCGGATCCGGCCCGCAAGGCGCTGCTGGCCCGGCTGCTCAAGGCCTCCCCGGACTTCGCGGAGGTCTGGCAGCGGCATGAGGTGATGCGGCCGAGCAACGGGATCAAACGCTTCCAGGTGCCGGGCGTCGGCCTGCTGCGCTGCGAGTACACCAACTTCTGGCTCAGCCCCGGCCTCGGCACCCGCATGATCAGCTACACCCCGCTGGACGAGGAGACCCGCGCGCTGATGGACCGACTGCCGACGAACTAGCCGGATATCGAGGACTGCCGCCCGAGCGCCAAACAGACCGCCGCGAGCGGCAGTTCTATGCAGAACGCCATCACGAGGGCGGCGAGCACCGCGTGCCCCGGCCCGGCGCAGGCGATGTCCACCAGTGCGTCCCCGGCCAGCAGCAGCGCCGCCGCCCCACCCGCCCACAGGGCGGCGGCACTGCGCCGGCGCAGCAGCGCGTCCAGCGACAGCAGGGCGGCGAACTCCGTCAGGTCCAGCACCACCCACGGGGTCTCGTGGTCGAGGGCCAGCAGCGCCAGCCAGGGCAGCAGCGCGACGGCCGCCAGCGCGGGCACCTTCCGGAACCGCTCCGGCAGGACGTACGGCTGCGCGCCGGAGACGAGGGCGATGCTCATGCGCCCACCTCGCCGTGCTCCCGCACCCGCTCCAGAGACAGCCGCTCGGTCGGCCCGCCCGAAGGGTGCTCGACCAGCACCGTGTCGTACGGACCCTCGGCCGAGGCGAGCCAGAACCGCCCGGCCACCGTGACCAGTTCGCCCGCCGCGGCCGCCCGGACCGTACGGAACGGCCGCCGCCCGCCGGTGAACACCACCGAGGGCGCGGCGCCGTCCGCCGCCAGCCGGCCCCAGGCGAGCACGTGCCAGCCCCGCCCGGCGGACGGGCTGCGCCGGGCGCCGCGCACCAGCTGCGGCGTGAGCCGGGCGGCGACCAGGACGTCCGTCAACTCGCCGTGCTGGTACAGCTCCAGCGCGGCCCGGCCGCGGCCGGACCCGACGCTGCGGACCGACCAGGGCCCGGCCCCGGCCGGCAGCGTCCCCTCCGGCCCCGGCGCCGGGCGGAGCGCGCCCCCGGGAACACCCCCGTGGTCCCCGGGGACGGGCCGCCCGTGCGGCGGAGTGGCGGAGTGCGATGCGGTGCTCGTCATGTCCCCAAGCCTTCCGCCGCACCGGGGTCGCTGTCAGTGGTGCCCCACACCGAATCGGGGGTGTAGCTAGCTACACCCCCGGACGGAACCCCCCTTCATGGCGGCCGTTGATCACCGGGTCCTACGCTGTCGGCCATGCCCTCCACCACGTTGCGCCGAGCACTCGTCAGGAGCCTTGGGCGCCCACCGTGGTCGTCCGAGGCCTGGCGGGAGACCCGCTTCATAGGCGCCGGAATACCCATCGCCCTGCCGGTCTGGCTGGCCGTCACCGAGCCCGACCTGATCCTCCCCGTCCTCGCGATCGTGCTGTGCTGCGCCCGCCCGCTGACCGCCGTCCAGCGCGGCCGGCTGCGCGCCCTGAACGGCGTCGAGGTGCCGCCGCCCGGCGCCGGCTCCACCTGGCGGCTGGGGCCGCTGCGCCTCGGTCTGAACTGGCGTCAACTCGCCCACCACCTGCTGGTCGGGCCGGCCCTGGCGGTCCTCGCCCTGAGTGTCGTCTACCTCTGGGGCGTCGCCCTGACGCTGACCACCGTGTACGCCTGGGTCTGGGTGCTGCCGACCGACACCGCGGTGCGCACCGGGCTGGCCGGGCTGGACGTGGCGCTGACCGTGGCCGGGATGCTGCTGCTGGTGGTGACGCCCTGGCTGACGGCCGTCGTGGCCTGGCTGGAGGTCTTCGCGGCGCGGAAGCTGCTCGGCCCCGACCGCGCGGAGGCCCTGGAGCGCCGCGTCGAGGAGATCGCCGAGAGCCGGGCCGGCCTGGTCGACGCGGTGGACGCCGAGCGCCGCCGGATCGAGCGCGACCTGCACGACGGCGCCCAGCAGCGCCTCACCTCCCTCGCGATGAACCTCGGCCTGGCCCGGCGCACCCTCAAGGACGCCCCGCCCGAGGCGATGCAGGTGATCGTGGACGCGCACGAGGAGGCCCAGGCGGCCATCGACGAGTTGCGCGACCTGGTCCGCGGCCTGCACCCGGCCGTCCTGGAGGACCGCGGCCTGGACGCCGCGCTGTCCGGCATCGCCGCCCGCGCCCCGCTGCCGGTGCGCCTGGACGTCGAGCTCGGCGAGCCGATCGCCCCGACCGTCGAGGCGGTCGCCTACTTCACCGTCTCCGAGGCGCTCACCAACGTCGCCAAGCACGCCCGCGCCAAGAGCTGCGACGTGTCGGTGCGGACGGCCGGCGGCCGACTGCGCCTGGTCGTCAGCGACGACGGCGTGGGCGGCGCGGACGCCTCGCGCGGCACCGGGCTCACCGGCCTGCGCAAGCGTGCCGCCTCGGTCGACGGCACGCTGTCCGTTCTGAGCCCCCTCGGGGGCCCCACCACCATCACCGTGGAGTTGCCGTGCGCGCTGTGATCGCCGAGGACTCGGTCCTGCTGAGGGCCGGTCTGGTCAAGGTCCTGGAGGCGGTGGACTTCGAGGTCGTCGCCGCGGTCGGGGACGCCACCGAACTGCTGGCCGCCGTCGAGGAGCACCGCCCGGACGTGGTGGTCGCGGACGTCCGGATGCCCCCGGGCTTCCACGACGAGGGTGTCAAGGCCGCGATGATCATCCGGCGGCAGTGGCCGGAGGTCGCGGTGCTGCTGCTCTCCCAGTTCGTCGAGGAGCGGTACGCCGCCGACCTCCTCGCGACCAACACCAGCGGCGTCGGCTACCTGCTCAAGCAGCGGGTCGCCAACGTGGACGACTTCCTGGAAGCGCTCCAGCGGGTCGCCGCGGGCGGCACCGCGCTGGACCCGGAGGTCGTCGCCCAGCTGCTGGTGCGCCGCCGCCTGGACCCGCTGGAGAAGCTGACCCCGCGCGAGCGCGACGTGCTGGCACTGATGGCGGAGGGCCGGTCCAACGCGGCCATCGCGGCCTCCCTCGTGGTCAGCGACAGCGCGGTGGCCAAGCACATCAGCTCGATCTTCACCAAGCTGGACCTGCCGCCGGCCGACGACAGCCACCGCCGGGTGATGGCGGTGCTGCGCTTTCTGGAGGTGGGGGGAGCGTGAGGGCCGCCCGAATTTGGCGGCTCACCGGAGTGGTCGCCGTGGTGTTCGTGCTGGTCATGGGCGCGGGGCAGACCCTCTCCCTGGTGGCCAGGCAGCAGCGCACCGAGGAGACGGAGTACCCCGAAGCCGTCCACCGGCTCCGGCTGGAGACGGGCAGCGCGTACGTACGGATCAAGACGGGCGCGGACGGTCGCGTGCTGCTGCGCAAGACCCTCGACTGGATGGTGAGCGAGCCGGAGGTGCGGACCGGAGTCGTCGACGGCGTGATGGACGTCGGCGTGACGTGCCGTCGCACGCCCCCCTTCTACAACTGCGGCGCCCAGATCGAGCTGGAGGTGCCGCCCGGCACCGAGGTGACCGGCGAGGTGACCTCCGGCAGCGTCGAGGTCGACGGCCTCACCGGGCCGGTCCACCTGGAGGGCACCTCAGGGGCGATCTACCTGCGCCGCCTCTCCGGTGAGGTGCACGCCCGGACGACCTCCGGCATGGTGCAGGGCACCGAGCTCGACTCGGAGCGGGTGGATGTGGGCAGCGGCTCGGGCGCCGTGGACCTGGGCTTCGCCGGCGCACCCCGAGAGGTCTCCGTGAGCACCGGCTCCGGGTTGGTGACGGTGACCGTGCCGAGGGGCAGCCACTACCGGATCAGCGGCCGGACGGGCTCCGGCAGCAGCAGCATCGACCCGGCCCTGGGTGACGCCTCCAGCCCGAACAGCCTGGTGGCCGAGGTCGGCTCGGGTGAGCTGAAGATCGGCTACGCCCTCGGCGGGGACCGGTAGCAGCGGGGCCGCTCACCCGGGTGGGGGACAATGGAGAGTCCCGTCCCCCTACCCGAGGTCAGCCGCGCATGACAGCCACGCCCGCACCCACCGCGCCCGAGACCGAGTTCGCGCCGCTGGACATCGGCCCGATCCGGGTGTGGCCGCCCGTCGTGCTGGCGCCGATGGCCGGCATCACCAACGCGCCGTTCCGCACGCTCTGCCGCGAGCAGAGCGGCGGCAAGGGCCTGTACGTCTCGGAGATGATCACCACCCGGGCGCTGGTCGAGCGCAACGCCAAGACCATGCAGCTGATCAAGTTCGACCCGAGCGAGAAGCCGCGCTCGATCCAGCTGTACGGGGTGGACCCGGAGACCGTCGGCAAGGCCGCCCGGATGATCTCCGAGGAGGGCCTGGCCGACCACATCGACCTCAACTTCGGCTGCCCCGTCCCCAAGGTCACCCGCAAGGGCGGCGGCTCGGCGCTGCCGTACAAGCGCAACCTGCTGCGCGAGATCCTGCGCGAGGCGGTGGCCAACGCGGGCGACCTGCCGGTGACCATGAAGATGCGCAAGGGCATCGACGACGACCACCTCACCTACCTGGACGCCGGCCGGATCGGCGCCGAGGAGGGCGTGGCCGCGATCGCCCTGCACGGGCGCACCGCCGCCCAGCACTACGGCGGGACGGCCGACTGGTCGGCGATCGCCCGGCTGCGCGAGTCCGTCCCGGCGCACGTCCCGGTGCTGGGCAACGGGGACATCTGGTCGGCCGACGACGCGGTGCGGATGGTCCGCGAGACCGGCTGCGACGGCGTCGTGGTGGGCCGCGGCTGCCTGGGCCGGCCGTGGCTGTTCCGGGACCTGGTCTCGATCTTCGAGGGGGACGTCGACTACGCCCGCCCCGACTTCGGCTACGTGGCCCGGGCGATGGTGCGCCACGCGCAGCTGCTCGGCGAGTGGCTGGGGGACGAGGCGCGCGGGGTGATCGACTTCCGCAAGCACGTCGCCTGGTACACCAAGGGCTTCTCGGTCGGCTCCGAGCTGCGGGTGAAGCTGGCGAACTCCTCCTCGCTGGCCGAGCTGGCCGAAACCCTCGACCAGGTCGAGCAGACCCAGGCCTGGCCGGTCGGCGCGGACGGCCCGCGCGGGCGCACCAGCGGCAACGGCAGGGTGGTCCTGCCGGAGGGCTGGTTGGACGATCCGTATGACTGCGCCCGACCGGGTGCGGACGCCGAATCGGACACCTCTGGCGGATGATCTGTCCATAGTGGCGAAATGGGCCCTCGGGGCCCGATTGCCACCCGGTCCTGGCCCTCTTGTCCATCCTGGACAGGAGGGCTCCCTTTTGGCACCCGTCCGTCACGTACTGGAGGTGATCGCGGACGGAGCGTGGTGATCGGCGAGGATGGGCCGCCGTGGACCTGCGGGATGCGCTGGTGACGCTTGCCACATACGGTGGAGACTGATGGCCGGTCGGTGGACGAAATGGACAGGTCGGCTGTGAATCGCTTCCCGAAGTCGATCGGGTGCCGATCGGTCGATCCGGGTGCAGGAAATCAAGCCGGGGCAACGCGACGGACCCGCGGCCGCTACCCAGCGTCCGGATCGGTGATCTCCGGGTTTCGACGCCTTCAAGACTTGAACACTGGCTCGCGTCAGGCGGACGATTTCACCAACAGAGGTGAATGCCTTTATGTGCATTCGATCTATCGGGTTACCGATCAGTACCAGCCTCGCGTGGCCTATTCAGGGCAGAGAAGTGCCTTCGAAATGGGTATGTTCTCCGGCGTCAGGGCAACCGCGTACGAGGAGACCGACCCGTGCCGTCCCAGCAGAAGTTTGTTTACTCCTTCACCGAAGGAAACAAGGACCTCAAGGATCTTCTTGGCGGCAAGGGCGCGAACCTGGCCGAGATGACCAACCTGGGCCTCCCCGTCCCTCCGGGGTTCACCATCACCACCGAGGCCTGCAAGGTCTTCCTGGAGACCGGTAGCGAGCCGTCCTCGCTGCACGAGGAGATCAGCGCCCACCTGGACGCCCTCGAACAGGAGATGGGCAAGAAGCTCGGCCAGGCCGACAACCCGCTCCTGGTCTCCGTGCGCTCGGGCGCCAAGTTCTCCATGCCCGGCATGATGGACACCGTCCTCAACATCGGCCTCTCCGACGCCTCGGTGGCCGGCCTCGCCGCGCAGTCCGGCAACGAGCGCTTCGCCTGGGACTCGTACCGCCGCCTGGTCCAGATGTTCGGCAAGACCGTGCTGGGCGTCGACGGCGAGCTGTTCGAGGAGGCCCTGGACGAGGCCAAGCACGCCAAGGGCACCGTCAACGACCTGGACCTGGACGCCGCCGACCTCCGCGAACTGGTCGAGGTGTTCAAGGGCATCGTCGAGCGCGAGACCGGCCGGCCCTTCCCGCAGGAGCCGCGCGAGCAGATGGACCTCGCCATCCACGCCGTCTTCCACTCCTGGAACGGCGACCGCGCCCGGCTGTACCGCCGCCAGGAGCGCATCCCGAACGACCTCGGCACCGCGGTCAACGTCTGCACCATGGTCTTCGGCAACCTCGGCGAGGACTCCGGCACCGGCGTCGCCTTCACCCGCGACCCCTCCACCGGCACCCAGGGCGTCTACGGCGACTACCTGTCCAACGCCCAGGGCGAGGACGTCGTCGCCGGCATCCGCAACACCCTGCCGCTGGCCGAGCTGGAGAAGCTCGACAAGAAGTCGTACGACGAGCTGATGGCGATCATGCAGAAGCTCGAGAACCACTACCGCGACCTCTGCGACATCGAGTTCACCATCGAGCGCGGCAAGCTGTGGATGCTCCAGACCCGCGTCGGCAAGCGCACCGCCGCGGCCGCCTTCCGGATCGCCGTCCAGCTGGTCGACCAGGGCCTGATCGACCTGGACGAGGCCCTGATGCGGGTCACCGGCGGCCAGCTGGCCCAGCTGATGTTCCCGCGCTTCGCCCCGACCGCCGAGTCCAAGCAGATCGCCTGGGGCCTGGCCGCCTCGCCCGGCGCCGCGATCGGCAAGGTCGTCTTCGACTCCTACACCGCCGTCAAGTGGTCGCGCTCCGGCGAGCAGGTCATCCTGGTCCGCCGCGAGACCAACCCGGACGACCTGGACGGCATGATCGCCGCCGAGGGCATCCTCACCTCGCGCGGCGGCAAGACCTCGCACGCCGCCGTGGTCGCCCGCGGCATGGGCAAGACCTGCGTCTGCGGCGCCGAGGAGCTGGAGGTCGACACCAAGTCCCGCCGCTTCACCACCGCCGACGGCCTGGTCGTCGAGGAGGGCGACGTCGTCTCGATCGACGGCGCCACCGGCAAGGTCTACCTCGGCGAGGTGCCCGTCCTGCCGTCCCCCGTGGTCGAGTACTTCGAGGGCACCCTGCACGCCGGCGCCGACGTCCAGGGCGGCCTGGTCCAGGCCGTGCACCGGCTGATGTCGCACGCCGACGGCCGCCGCCGGCTGGCCGTGCGCGCCAACGCCGACAACGCCGAGGACGGCTCGCGCGCCCGCCGCTACGGCGCCCAGGGCATCGGCCTGTGCCGCACCGAGCACATGTTCCTCGGCGAGGAGCGCCGCAAGGAGGTCGAGCACCTGATCCTCGCGGACAACGACAAGGACCGCGAGCTCGCCCTCTCCACCCTGCTGCCGCTGCAGAAGGGCGACTTCCTGGAGCTCTTCCAGGCGATGGACGGCCTGCCCGTCACCGTCCGCCTGCTCGACCCGCCGCTGCACGAGTTCCTGCCGGACATCACCGAGCTGTCGGTGCGCGTCGCCCTCGCCGAGGCCCGCAAGGACCCGAACGAGAACGACCTGCGGCTGCTCCAGGCGGTGCACAAGCTGCACGAGCAGAACCCGATGCTCGGCCTGCGCGGCGTGCGCCTCGGCCTGGTCATCCCCGGCCTGTTCGGCATGCAGGTCCGGGCCATCGCCGAGGCCGCCGCCGAGCGCAAGCTGGCCGGCGGGGACCCCCGCCCCGAGGTGATGATCCCGCTGGTCGGCACCGTCCAGGAGCTGGAACTGGTCCGCGACGAGTGCGAGCGGGTGCTCGCCGAGGTCGCCCAGTCCACCGGCGTGAAGCTGGACATCAAGCTCGGCACCATGATCGAGCTGCCGCGCGCCGCAGTGACCGCCGGCCAGATCGCCGAGGCCGCCGAGTTCTTCTCCTTCGGCACCAACGACCTGACCCAGACGGTCTGGGGCTTCTCCCGGGACGACGTGGAGGCCTCGTTCTTCACCGCCTACCTGGAGAAGGGCATCTTCGGGGTCTCCCCGTTCGAGACCATCGACCGCGACGGCGTCGGCTCGCTGGTCAAGCACGCCGTCGAGGCCGGCCGGGCCACCCGCCCCGACCTCAAGCTCGGCGTCTGCGGCGAGCACGGCGGCGACCCGGACTCGGTCCACTTCTTCCACGAGGTGGGGCTGGACTACGTCTCCTGCTCCCCCTTCCGGATCCCGGTGGCGCGCCTGGAGGCCGGCCGCGCCGCCATCGAGTCGGCGGGCAGCGACTCGCGCTGAGCAGGGTAGGCATCCCCTTCTCACGCGCGGGTAGGACTGACCGCTCACCCTCCCGTCGGGAGGGCGTACACCGGAGCTCGGCGCAGGAGAACCGGCGTACGTGACACGGCCGGGCGGGAACGGACAACGGCGTCCGTTCCCGCCCGGCCGTACGTTCGTGTGGCGTCGGCCACGCGTGTAGCTGGCCCACCGGGGCCAGGGCGCCTGCCAAGCTGGAGCCCATGACCAGACGTAAAAACCCGCTCGTCGTCGTGGCCGTCCTGATCCTGGCCCTCGTCGCCGGCATCGGGTACCTGCTCGCCGGCAAGGGCGGCAGCAGCCACCCCAAGGCCGCCGCGAGCGCCACCGCCACCGCGGCG
>NZ_JAFLNG010000284.1 GCF_017427025.1 Streptomyces sp. FH025 | reverse complement strand
CCGCGCCGAGCCGTCGCCACAGCTCGCCCGCCCTCGGGAACGCCCGGTACTCGGTCGACAGCAGCGCCAGCACCCGCCCGTCGCCCTCCGCCGGTCCGTCGGCCTCCGGCAGCGCGCCCGTTCCGTCCGGCGGCACCGCCACGCTGTGCAGCGAGACCAGGTAGCCGAACCCCGCCATCGCGTGGGCCGCCCACTCCGCCCAGATCCGGTCCCCCGGGGCGTAACTCACGTGCACCCGGCGGGACCTGGCCCGCCCGGGCCGCAGGTAGGCCGCGTAGAGCCGCCGCCGCACCCGGTCCGGGACGGGCGCCAGCTCCCGCACGCGCCCGTCGGTGAGCCAGTCCGCCAGCCGCTCGAAGGCGCTGAGCAGGGTGCGGTTCTGCCCCGGCCGGTCGACGACGGTCGCCGGCACCTCCTCGTAGGCGTAGAAGGGCTTGTACGGCACCTCCACGTCCCGCCAGTACGCCGTCCGGCGGTCGGAGCCGAGCCAGCGGCCCAGGTACGGGGCGAAGGCCTCGTGGGCGAGGTCGCGGCCGGCGGCGAGCCCGGCCCGTTCGGTCTCCTCGACCCGCATCGGCACCGGGAGCACCCGGATCTCCCGGACCTCGGCCTCGGCGATGGCACGGGCCGCGTCGACGCCGCCGCGGATGCTCTGGGCGCCCAGGGTGAAGCAGTCGACGACGCTGTCGGGCATCAGCACGGTGCAGATGCCCGAGGTGTCGCTGACCCCGGTTCGACTGTCGATCAACACGTAGTCGTAGGAGTCGGTCCACTGCTCCCGAAGGACGGTCAGGAACTCCGCCCCGCGCACGTCCGCCCGGGTGTAGAAGCTCCGCCAGTTGAAGCTGGTGACGGCCGCCGAGTAGGCCCCGTTCTGCCGCCCGGCCGGCATCAGGTCGAGCCGGCCGTCGGAGGGCAGGTCGAGGGCGAGTCCGCACAGGTAGCCGTCGAGCCGGCCCGGCGCGGTGAGCCACTCCCTCGGTCCGGCGGCGGAGGTCTCACCGGCGCCGGGCAGCGCCTGGTCGACGTAGGCGCGCAGCAGGTCGATCAGGCCCGGGGTGTCGCGCAGTTCGGGGTCGATCAGCAGCGGGTGGTAGTAGCGGTGCAGGCCGGGGGCTTCGAGGTCCCAGTCCACCACCAGCACGCGCAGGCCCTGGCTGGCCAGGATCCAGCCGAGGTTGGCCAGGGCCATGGTCCTGCCGGTACCGCCCTTGAACGAATAGAAGGTGACGACCGAGCCGGTCGCCGGCGGGGCGGCGGTACCGGCTTCTGCCAGCACGGCCTGGTCGGCGGTCATCGCTGTGGGTCTCCTTCGCGCGGCTGGTCGGGGGCGCTCCTGGGCGGCCGGCGTGGCCGGGGCGGCAGGCGCTCCACGTCGAGGGGTGGCCAGGCCGGGATGGCCAGTCCGGGTATGGCCGTCGTCTCCGTGCCGAGCCCGAACGAGGCCCTGGCGGCAACCGGGTCGTCGGCGTCCTCCTCGTCCAACAGGCGGTTCTGGGCGACCGTTACGGCCCGGAGGAGTTCTCTCTCGAAGCGTTCCCTGGTCACGTGCACCCGAAAGAGCGGTTCGGGCCCCGAGCGGTGCAACCAGTTGCGCGGGAACACCGCGCGCACCCCGCCCCACAGGTGCGCGCGGGCCGGCCCCTCGGGCGGGTCGTCGGTGCCGGTGGGTACCAGGACTCCGGTGACCGGGTGGTTCTGGCCGTCGAACTCGCGCAACGCCCGGCCGTACGGCTCCCGCCCCGCCGACCACGGGTCCACCAGGAGCACGCTGACCTGGTTGTTCTCCCGGGCCCGGTCCAGGTCGGCGACGAGGCCCGGCCCGACCTCGTCCAGGGTGGTGATGTGCCCGGCCCTGGTGATCACCTGCTGGGCGCGGGCGACCAGCGAGGGCAGGGTCGGCGGGTGGTAGGGCGCCCAGTCCCAGGGCTGCGGGCCGTACCAGCCACCGCGGTACGGCTGCTGCGCCGCGGCCGGGCCCGGCCGTGCCCGGTCCGCCGCCACGAACAGCCGGACCAGGCCCGTCCGGGTGGGCGCGGGCTCGGCGGCGGGCAGCGGGAAGCAGCCTTCCACCGTACCGAGGTCCAGCGTCGTCAGCGTCGTGACCGGACGCAGCGCGGCGTCGCGCACCCGTTCGGCGATGACCCTGACCACCCTCAGGTAGTCCGGCCCGTACGGCTCCGCGCGCAGCAGTGCGTGCAGCCCGCCGGTGGCGTAGGCCTCGCCCATGTCGTGCTGGACGTACTGGATTCGCTGCACCTCGACGGGCAGTTCCTCCGGCGGCGGCTCCCACAGCACCGGGATCAGGGCCGGGACCGCCTCACCGGTCAACTCCCGGTGCCGGCGCACCCGTTCGTGGAAGGCGGTCCACTCCTTGCCGCAGTACGGGCTGCCGAAGTAGGCCGGCGAGTACAGCGCCACCATGCTGCGGCAGGAGGCGACCGTCCCGGAGAGCTGCTGCTCCCAGTCGTCGCCGACGCGCAGCCGTTCGGTGTCGCGGTAGCCGAGTTCGCCGGTGCCGACCGCGGGTTCGATGCGGGCCAGTTCGTCCTTGAGGTCGTGGAAGAACTGGTCGACGAAGGCACCGCCGGTGAGGTGGTCCCGCCGCGCGTAGCTGAAGAAGAAGTAGGGCTCCACGGTACCCCCCGGTCGGCCAACATGGTTAACCGTACCGAGACTTGGGGGAAGCCGCGCCCGGATGCGGAGCATCCGGCCCGCCCGCTCAGATGGCGGACGAGAACCGCATCACCGGCATGACGTCGGGGCCTTCACCGGCCAGGCCGACCCGGCCCATCAGCCGTCCGACGGCCTCGGGGGTGCAGCGGGCGAGGAGCTCGTCGAGCGTGGGCCCGGAACGGGCGGGATCCGGCTCGGCGGACGGCAGTTCGACAGTGGCACTGGATCCAGGCATCGCGGTCTCACGCATCTGAAGTCCGAACCCCTTCGGAGATGGGTGGATCGCGCCCAACGTACCGGCACACGCCGGGCGCCGTCACCCGGCGCGCGAGCCACCCACCCCGGTCACGGGCAGAGCCGTTCCACCCGCCAGCCGCTCGGGCTCGCCGGGTCGGCGACGTAGCGCAGGCGGTCGTGCAGGCGGTTCTCGCGCCCCTGCCAGAACTCGACGCTGTCCGGGACCACCCGGTAGCCGCCCCAGAAGGGCGGGACGGGGACGCCCTCGCCCTCGGGGTAGCGGCGCTCCAGGTCGGCGTAGCGCTGTTCGAGGACCTCGCGGCCGCCGACCGGGCTGGACTGCTCGCTGGCCCAGGCGCCGAGCTGGGAGCCGTGCGGGCGGGTGCGGAAGTAGGCGGCGGTCTCGTCCCGGCCGACCTTCTCCACCCGCCCCTGGACGATCACCTGGCGGGCCAGCGCGATCCACGGGAAGAGCAGCCCGGCGTACGGGTTGGCGGCGACTTCGGAGCCCTTGCGGGAGCCGTAGTTGGTGAAGAAGACGAAGCCGCGCGCGTCGTAGCTCTTGAGCAGGACGGTGCGCGAGCTGGGCCGCCCCTGGGCGTCGGCGGTCGAGAGCACCATGGCGTTGGGTTCCACCACCCCCGCGTCGTCCGCGTCGTGGAACCAGCGGGTGAACTGGCCGATGGGCTCTGGCGCGAGCTGCTCCTCGACCAGGCCCTCGTGGCTGTAGTGCTTGCGCATCACGGTGAGGTCCGGGCCTGGGCGGGCCTCGTCGGCCAGGGACCGGGTGGCGGGGCTCGGGGGCGTCGACTGGGCGCGTTCCGGGGTCTGCACATCAACATCATCCCGTACGACAAGCAACGGGCACCGCTACCTCCGGACAAACCTCGGCCGGAGTTGAGGTGACTCGCCGCCGCTTGGCCGCCCGTTCCATGGGTAATTGTCCGGAACAGGGTGTTTGGTTCCGGACCTCGGCCCGGGCACGACCGTCCCTCGACCGGCCCGCGACGGGAGAGTCGACGGGGAAGTCAAGCGGCTCAGGGAAAACATCACCACCGTGGTGTATGGCGCAATGCACCCCGTGCCTGTCACTCTGGCACCGAGTGCCAACCACGATTCGGTCACTGGCGCACCGCCCCACCACGGCGGGGCACCGATCGCAGAACTGAAGGAGCCGTCGTATGTCCGATTTCGTACCCGGGCTTGAGGGAGTCGTCGCGTTCGAGAGTGAGATCGCCGAACCCGACCGTGAAGGCGGCGCCCTGCGGTACCGCGGTGTCGACATCGACGACCTCGTCGGCCACGTCTCCTTCGGCCACGTCTGGGGCCTGCTCGTGGACGGCAAGTTCAACCCCGGCCTGCCGGCCGCCGAGCCCTTCCCGATCCCGGTGCACTCCGGCGACATCCGGGTCGACGTCCAGTCCGCGCTGGCCATGCTCGCCCCGGTCTGGGGCCTCAAGCCGCTGCTGGACATCTCCGCCGAGCAGGCCCGCGACGACCTCGCCCGGGCCGCCGTGATGGCGCTGTCGTACGTCGCCCAGTCGGCCCGCGGCCAGGGCCTGCCGATGGTCCCGCAGAGCGAGATCGACAAGGCCGAGACCGTGGTCGAGCGGTTCATGATCCGCTGGCGCGGCGAGCCGGACCCGAAGCACGTCAAGGCCGTCGACGCCTACTGGACCTCCGCCGCCGAGCACGGCATGAACGCCTCCACCTTCACCGCCCGGGTCATCGCCTCCACCGGCGCCGACGTCGCGGCCGCGCTCTCCGGCGCGGTCGGCGCGATGTCCGGCCCGCTGCACGGCGGCGCGCCCTCCCGCGTGCTCGGCATGATCGAGGAGATCGAGCGCACCGGCGACGCGACGGCGTGGGTCAAGAACGCGCTCGACAAGGGCGAGCGCCTGATGGGCTTCGGCCACCGCGTCTACCGGGCCGAGGACCCGCGCGCCCGGGTGCTGCGCCGGACCGCCAAGGAGCTCGGCGCGCCGCGCTTCGAGGTCGCCGAGGCGCTGGAGAAGGCCGCGCTGGAGGAGCTGCACAACCGCCGGCCGGACCGCGTACTGGCCACCAACGTCGAGTTCTGGGCCGCCATCATGCTGGACTTCGCCGAGGTCCCGGCGCACATGTTCACCTCGATGTTCACCTGCGCGCGCACGGCGGGCTGGTCGGCGCACATCCTGGAGCAGAAGCGCACCGGGCGGCTCGTGCGCCCCTCCGCGCGCTACGTGGGCCCCGGCCCGCGCCGCCCCGAGGAGGTCGAGGGCTGGGACGCCATCGCCCACTGAGCGCGCTGAGCGCACCGGGGCCGACGGCTCCGCACCGCCTCTGACCAGCGGGTCCGGCTCCGGCCGGGCCCGCTGTCGGCGCCCTCCGGGCAGCGGAGATCACAATCTCAGCGGGCGGACGACCGTACCCGGAGCGATCCCCGGCCGGTAGGCTGCGCGCGTGGCTCAGATCCAGATCCCCGCTGACATCAAGCCCGCAGACGGCCGTTTCGGCTGCGGACCGTCCAAGGTGCGCCCCGAGGCCCTCAGTGCCCTCGCCGCCACCCAGACCTCCCTGCTCGGCACCTCGCACCGCCAGGCCCCGGTCAAGAACGTGGTCAAGCGCGTGCGCGAGGGCGTGAGCAGCCTCTTCTCCCTGCCGGACGGCTACCAGGTCGTCCTCGGCAACGGCGGCTCCACCGCCTTCTGGGACATCGCGGCCTTCGGCCTGGTGCGGGAGAAGTCCCAGCACCTGGACTTCGGCGAGTTCTCCTCGAAGTTCGCCTCCTCGGTCAAGGCCGCGCCGTGGCTGGCCGAGCCGACCGTGATCAAGACCGCCCCGGGCACCCACCCGCTGCCGGTCGCCGAGGCGGGCGTGGACGTCTACGGCCTCACCCACAACGAGACCTCGACCGGCGTCGCGATGCCGATCAAGCGCCCCGCGGGCGCCGACCAGGGCTCGCTGGTGCTGGTGGACGCCACCTCGGGCGCCGGCGGCCTGCCGGTGGACATCACCGAGACCGACGTCTACTACTTCGCCCCGCAGAAGTCCTTCGCCTCCGAGGGCGGCCTGTGGCTGGCCACCTTCTCCCCGGCCGCCCTGGAGCGCGCCGCCGAGATCGCCGGCTCCGGCCGCTACATCCCGCCGTTCTTCTCGCTGCCGACGGCCATCGACAACTCGTCGAAGGACCAGACGTACAACACCCCGTCGATCGCCACGCTGTTCCTGCTGGCCGACCAGCTGGAGTGGCTGAACGGCAACGGCGGGCTGGACTGGGCCGTCGCCCGTACGGCCGACTCCTCCTCCCGGCTGTACGACTGGGCCGAGAAGTCCTCCTTCGCGACCCCGTTCGTGGCGAACCCGGCCGAGCGCTCCCAGGTGGTCGGCACCATCGACTTCGACGAGTCGGTGGACGCCGCCGCGGTCGCCAAGGCACTGCGTGCCAACGGCATCGTGGACACCGAGCCGTACCGCAAGCTGGGCCGCAACCAGCTGCGCATCGCGATGTTCCCGGCGATCGACCCGGCGGACGTCGAGGCGCTCACCCACTGCATCGACTACGTGGTCGAGCAGCTCTGACGGCTCCGACCGCTCCGGCCGCTCCGACGGCCTCCGAGCACGGCTGAGGGCCACCGCCTGCGGGCGGTGGCCCTCTCGCCGTTCCGGGGCTACTTGCCGACCAGCGAGCTGATCAGCACGACGACCAGCAGCAGCACCAGGGTGCCGGAGACGATGCGCATACGAGTCTTGGGATCCACGGTCATCGAGCGTACCTGTGGCTCACACCGGGACGAACCGGAGGCCCGGCTCGGCTCCGGTCGGATCGGTTCCGGTCGGCTCAGCTTCAGTCGGATCGGTTCCGGTCGGTTCTGCTCCGGTCGGTTCCGGTCGGCTCAGCTCCAGTCGGCCAGCGCCCAGGAGCGCAGCGACTCGTAGTGGGCGAAGCCTCCGTCCAGGTCGCTCTTCATCAGGTGCAGCTCGGCGGCCTCCCACTCCGGCCCCCGGTAGTCCGCCAGCGCCGCCGCCAGCGCGTCCAGCTCGGCCGCCGCGACCCGCTGGACGGCCCGCCGGTGGCCGCGCGAGGAGCCGGCCCGGGCCAGGGTCAGGTGCGGGTGGAAGGCGAAGGCGTCGGTCTCCCCGGTCACCCCGGCGGTGGCCTCGGCGACCGCCTCGGCGAGCCGGCGCAGCGCCCAGGTCTGGCCCTCGATCCCGGCCCAGAGCACCCGGTCGCCGAACCGGCCGGAGCCCGCGATCCGCAGCCGGTGCACCGGGTGCGCCTCGGCGACGTCGGCCAGGCCCGCCTCCAGCTCCGGCAGCCGGTCGGCCGGCACCTGGCCGAGGAAGGCCAGGGTCAGGTGCCAGCCCTCGACGGTGGTCCAGCGCAACCGGTCCGCCCCGGGCATCCCGCGCACCGGCGCGACCGCGTCGGAGAGCCCCTGCAGTGCCGCGACCGGCGGCAGCACCGCCACGAACAACCTCATGGACCCATCTTCCCGCGATCCGGGATCTGGGCTAGAACGTTTTTCCATGAAGATCGACATCCGCACCGGCGGGCCCGACGACATCTCCGACATCCTCGCCCTGCTCGACGGCGCCGTCGCCTGGCTGACCGACCGGGACCGCACCGGCCAGTGGGGCGACCAGCCGTTCAGCACCAACCCGGCCCGGGTCGAGCAGGTCTCCTCGTACGCCGCCGAACCGTTCCTGATCCGGCTCGCGGTGGACGAGGACGGCCGCACGGTCGGCTCCTGCGTGCTCTCCGAGGACCGCGGGAAGTGGATCCCCGCCGTGGACGAGCGCGAACTGTACGTGCGCAACCTGGTCACCGACCGCAGCCGCAAGGGCTCGGGCATCGGGGCCGCCCTGATCGCCGACGCGATCGAGGAGGCCCGCCGTCGCGGCATCGGCCTGCTGCGGGTGGACTGCTACGGCGGCAACGACCGCAAGCTGGTCGCCCAGTACCGGGCGCTCGGCTTCACCGAGACCGAGACCTTCGAGGTCGAGCAGCCGCACGGCATCTGGCCCGGCCAGGTCCTCGAAATCCGGCTCTGACACCCCAGGTTTCCCCGGAGGCCTTGTCGACCTCCGGGGAAACCTGACGTCACGTCAGCAGGCCGTGGCCAGCTCCGACTTGCGCGCCGGAGCGGTCCGCGGCACGAAGGCCACGACCCGGCCGCCGCGGCCCGGGTGCAGGTCGAAGCGCACCCGCAGGTCGGCGCTGCGGGCCAGCACCAGACCGACCGCGGCAGCGGCCAGCGCGGACACCAGCCCGCAGGCCAGCAGGCCGAGCCGGGGCCCGTACGAGGCGGTCACCCAGCCGACGATCGGGGCGCCGATCGGCGTGCCGCCGGTGAAGACCAGCACCAGCAGGCCCATCACCCGGCCGCGCATCTCCGGGTCGGTGGCCAGCTGCAGCGAGGAGTTGACCGAGGTGTTGAAGCTCAGCCCGAACACCCCGATCAGCATCAGCAGCAGCGCGAAGGTCCAGTAGTCGGGCGCGAAGGCCGCGACCACCTCCAGCGTGCCGAAGGCCAGTGCCGCGCCGACCAGCCGCCGCAGCCGGGGCGCGCCCCGACGGGCCGCGAGCAGCGCGCCGGCCAGCGAGCCGATCGCCATCGCGGTGTTCAGCAGGCCGTACTGCCCGGCGCCCACCTTGAAGGTGTCGTACGCGAAACCGGAGAGCAGCGTCGGGAAGTTGAAGCCGAACGTGCCGATGAAGCCGGCCAGCACCATCGGCCAGAGCAGCTCGGGCCGCTCCTTCACGTACCGCAGGCCCTCGCGCAGCTGGCCCTTCTCCCGGGCGATCGGCTCGGTCGGGCGCAGTTCGCTCTCCCGCATCGCGAGCAGTCCGCCGATCACGGCGGCGAAGGACAGCGCGTTGACGGCGAACGCCCAGCCGCTGCCGACCGCGGCGATCAGCAGGCCCGCGACGGCGGGGCCGATCAGCCGGGCGGTCTGGAAGTTGGCGGCGTTCAGGCTGACGGCGTTGGCGAGGTCCTTGGGCCCGACCATCTCCGCGACGAACGCCTGCCGGGCCGGGTTGTCCACCACGGTGACCAGGCCGAGCAGCAGGGCGAAGGCGTACACGTAGTACGGCGTCACCACGCCGCCGACGGTCAGCACGGCCAGGCCCGCGGCGAGCAGGCCCATCACGCCCTGGGTGTAGATCAGCAGCCGGCGCTTGGGCATCCGGTCGGCGAGCACCCCGCCGAACAGGCCGAGAAGCAGCATCGGCAGGAACTGCATCGCGGTGGTGATGCCGACCGCGAGCGGGCTGCCGGTGAGGCTCAGCACCAGCCAGTCCTGGGCGATCCGCTGCATCCAGGTGCCGGTGTTGGACACCACCTGGCCGGCGAAGTAGTAGCGGTAGTTGCGAACGCGCAGTGAGGAGAACATCCCCCCGGGCCGGGTGAAGCGGGCGCCGGTCGGAGATGTGGCTGCGGGGGTGCGGCCGGGAGCGGCGGGATCCTCCGCCGCGGT
>NZ_JAFLNG010000283.1 GCF_017427025.1 Streptomyces sp. FH025 | reverse complement strand
GGCAACTACATCGCCGCGATCGACCAGGGCACCACCTCCAGCCGCTGCATCATCTTCGGCGCCGACGGCCGGATCGTCGCCGTCGACCAGCAGGAGCACCGGCAGATCTTCCCCCAGCCCGGCTACGTCGAGCACGACGCCGCCGAGATCTGGACCCGGGTGCAGTCGGTCGTCCGCGGTGCGCTGGAGAAGGCCGGTCTGACCAAGGACGACATCCGCGCGATCGGCATCACCAACCAGCGCGAGACCACCGTCCTGTGGGACAAGCACACCGGTGAGCCGGTGCACAACGCGCTGGTGTGGCAGGACACCCGCACCGAGGCGCTCTGCCGCGAGCTGGGCCGCAACGTCGGCCAGGACCGCTTCCGCCGCGAGACCGGCCTGCCGCTGGCCAGCTACTTCGCCGGCCCGAAGATCCGCTGGCTGCTGGACAACGTCGAGGGCCTGCGCGAGCGCGCCGAGCGCGGCGACATCCTGTTCGGCACCATGGACACGTGGGTGATCTGGAACCTCACCGGCGGGGTCAACGGCGGCAAGCACGTCACCGACGTGACCAACGCCAGCCGCACCATGCTGATGAACCTGCACACCCTGGAGTGGGACGAGAAGATCGCCGAGTCGATGGACGTGCCGATGGCCGTCCTGCCGGAGATCCGTTCCTCCGCCGAGGTGTACGGCGAGGCCGTCGGCGACCTGGCCGGCGTCCCGGTCGCCTCCGCGCTCGGCGACCAGCAGGCCGCGCTCTTCGGCCAGACCTGCTTCGACGAGGGCGAGGCCAAGTCCACCTACGGCACCGGCACCTTCCTGCTGCTGAACACCGGCGAGAAGATCGTCAACTCGTACCACGGGCTGCTGACCACGGTCGGCTACCGGATCGGCGACCAGAAGCCGGTCTACGCCCTGGAGGGCTCGATCGCCGTCACCGGCTCGCTCGTCCAGTGGCTGCGCGACCAGCTCGGCATCATCTCCACCGCCGCCGAGATCGAGACCCTCGCCAACACCGTCGAGGACAACGGCGGCGCCTACTTCGTCCCGGCCTTCTCCGGCCTGTTCGCCCCGTACTGGCGCTCCGACGCCCGCGGTGTGATCGCCGGCCTGACCCGGTACGTCACCAAGGGCCACCTGGCCCGGGCCGTCCTGGAGGCCACCGCCTGGCAGACCCGCGAGGTCGTCGACGCCATGCAGAAGGACTCCGGGGTCGAGCTCACCGCCCTCAAGGTCGACGGCGGCATGACCAGCAACAACCTGCTCATGCAGAACATCGCCGACGTCCTGAACGCCCCGGTCGAGCGCCCGTACGTGGCCGAGACCACCGCCCTCGGCGCCGCCTACGCGGCGGGTCTCGCCGTCGGCTTCTGGAACGACCTCGACACCCTGCGGGCCAACTGGCACCGCGCCGCCGAGTGGACCCCGCGCATGGACGAGGACACCCGGGAGCGCGAGTACAAGAAGTGGCTCAAGGCCGTGGAGCGCACCATGGGCTGGGTGGAGGAGGACGAGAACAACTGACCGACAGCCGGTCGGGGCTCCGCGCCCCGGCCGGCTAGTTCCGCTTCACCGGCCCGCCGCACCGGGCCGACCGGCCTCTCCCGAGGGGCCGCACCGCACACGAGAGGAGTAACGGCGCCGCCCGACCAGCGCGCCGTACACAACCACCATGGCTACCATCCCGACCCTGGGCGCCGAGCGCACCGCCGGCCGCACCGCATCCCGCGCCGAGACCCGTGAGCTGCTCGGCAAGGCCACCTACGACCTGCTGGTGATCGGGGGCGGCATCCTCGGCACGGCCGTCGCCTGGACCGCGTCCCAGGCCGGCCTGAAGGTCGCCATGGTCGACTCCGGCGACTTCGCCGGCGCCACCTCCAGTGCCTCCTCCAAGCTGGTCCACGGCGGTCTGCGCTACCTCCAGACCGGTGCCGTCAAGCTGGTCGCGGAGAACCACAAGGAGCGCCGCGCGCTCTCCACCGACGTGGCCCCGCACCTGGTCAACCCGCTGACCTTCTTCGTGCCGGTCTACAAGGGCGGCCCGCACGGCGCCGCCAAGCTCGGCGCCGGCGTGTTCCTGTACTCGGCGCTGTCCGCCTTCCGCGACGGCATGGGCCGGGTCTCCACCGCCGCGCACGCCTCCCAGCAGGTGCCCGCGCTGCGCACCGAGGGCCTGCGCTCAGTGGCCGTGTACGGCGACCACCAGATGAACGACTCGCGCGTCGCCGTGATGACCGTGCGCGCCGCGGTCGACGCCGGCGCCGTGGTGCTCAACCACGCCGAGGTCACCGGCCTGCGCTTCACCGCCGGCCGGGTCACCGGAGCCGAGGTGCGCGACCGCCTGGACGGCAGCGAGTTCGGCGTCAACGCCCGCCTGGTGCTCAACGCCACCGGCCCGTGGGTCGACCACCTGCGCAAGATGGAGGACGCCGGCGCCGCGCCGTCGATCCGCCTCTCCAAGGGCGCGCACGTCGTGGTCAAGCGCCGGGCCCCGTGGCGCGCCGCGCTGACCATCCCGATCGACAAGTACCGCGTCTCCTTCGCCATCCCGTGGGAGGACCACGTCCTTCTCGGCACCACCGACGAGGAGTACACGGGCGACCCGAAGGACGTCCGGGCCACCGACGCGGACATCGACCAGATCATGGGCGAGGCGGCGCACGCGATCCGCGACGAGCACCTCGACCGCGACCTGATCACCTACTCCTTCGCGGGTCTGCGCGTGCTGCCGGGCGGCCCGGGCGACACCGCCGCCGCCAAGCGCGAGACGGTCGTCACCGAGGGCCGCGGCGGCATGCTGTCGGTCTCCGGCGGCAAGTGGACCACCTACCGCCACATCGGCCGCACCGTGGTGGAGAAGCTGGCCCACGCCCCGGGCAGCAGCCTCGGTGAGGACATGTCCCCGATCGCCCCGACCGTGCCGCTGCCGGGCGTCGGCGCGCCGAACGCGGTGGCGCACCGCCTGCTGATCGACCGGGATCCGGGCTCGCGGATGGAGCCGCTGGTGGCCAAGCACCTGGCCAGCCACTACGGCACGCTGTCCTTCGACATCGCCCGCATGATCGACGAGAACCCGGAGCTCGGCCGGCCGATCCACGAGGACGGCCCGGACGTGTGGGCGCAGGTCGCGTACGCGGCCGACAACGAGTGGGCGTACACGGTGGACGACGTGCTGCGGCGCCGTACGACCATGACCGTGCGCGGGCTGGACACGCCGGAGATCCGGGCCGAGGTCGAGGCCTTCCTCGCGAAGCGCGGAACCAAGTAAGCACAGTCTCGCGAAGCGCGGAACCAAGTAAGCACAGTCTCGCGACGGGTGGGCACTCCGGGGTTTCCCGGGGTGCCCACCCTTTCGCATTCGTGCGTGCACAATGCGTCACGGTTCCATCAACATCTTTAGTGAATATTCAGAATCTGAGCTGATTTGCCCGACTTATCATGATCATCTCCGCTGATGATCTTGCCTATGCTCCGACCCGCTTCGACCAAGAGTGAGTCAAGGAGCTCCCATGCACGTTCCAAGGCGGGCCCTCATCGGCCCGCTGTCCCTCGCGGTGGCGCTGACGCTGTCGCTGACCGGCGGAGCGCCGGTCGCGTTCGCGGCCAAGCCGCACCCCAAGCCCTCCCCCGGCAAGCCGCCGACGGCGGCCGCCGTCGACCCGACCGGCAGCATCGCCGCCGCCCGGGTGGCCGCGCGCAGCACCGGCCGGCGCGTCGAGGCGGTGTCCGAGCGCAGCGAGGTGTCCACCACCTGGGTCAACCCGGACGGCACGCTCACCACCGAGCTCGCCGCCGGGCCGGTGCGCTTCCTGCGGGACGGCGCCTGGACCGACGTCGACCTGACGCTCAAGCAGGCGCCCGACGGCTCGGTGGCCCCCGCCGCGCACCCGCACGCGATGAAGCTGGCCGGCCCCGGCGGCAAGCGGCCCCGCACCCTCGCCGAGTCGCAGGCCGTCACCGCGCCCGCCGCCGCGGAGCCCGCCCGCACCCTGGTATCACTCGGCTCCGGCGACGACGAGCTGGCGCTGGAGTGGAAGGGCGGCCTGCCCGCGCCCGAGCTGGACGGACCGCGCGCCGTCTACCGTGACGCGATCGGCGACGGCGCCGGGGACCTCGTCATCGAGGCCAACCGGACCGGATTCGAGCAGTTCGTCACGCTCAAGCAGCGCCCGGCGAACGGGAACTACTCGTACACCATGCCGTTCCGGGCCAAGGGCCTGAAGGCCGTGGCGCAGCCGGACGGCGGCGTGCTGTTCACCGACCGGAAGAACGGGCACAAGCGCGCCGTGCTGCCCGCTCCGGTGATGTGGGACGCCACCACCGCGGCCGGGTCCAGCGAGCACCCCCGGCAGGCGAAGGTCGACCTCAAGGTCGTCCAGCACGGTGACGACGTCGACCTGGTCTTCACCCCCGACGCCGCCTTCCTGGCCGACCCGGCCACCGCCTACCCGGTGACCGTCGACCCGTCCACCACCGGGCTCGGCAACGCCCTCGACACCCGGATCCAGAAGGGCGAGACGGTCGACTGGTCGGCCGACGTCGAGCTGTACTGGGGCAACCCCGGCACCAAGAACGCCGACGGCAGCTCGCGCGAGGCCCGTTCGCTGATCAACTGGAACACCTCCTCGATCGCGGACGCGCTGGTCCAGAACGCCACGCTGTCGCTGTACAACATCCACTCCGGCAACACCGACTGCCTCCCCTACACCTGGGAGGTGTGGGACACCGGGCTCGCCTCCACCGCCTCGCGCTGGACCAACCAGCCGGCCTGGAACGCCAAGAAGGCCACGTCCACCGAGACCAAGGGCCGCGACAACTGCGGCGGCGACGGCTGGATCACCGCCAACGTCACCGACCTGGTCCAGAGCTGGGCCTCGGCGAAGAGCCAGGTCTCCGGGATGGGCCTGCGGGCGCCCGACGAGGTCAACACCAAGTTCTGGAAGGAGGTGAACTCCGCCAACGCCGCCACCAACGTGCCCAAGCTGACGGTCAACTACAACTACCGTCCGCGCACCGGCACCAAGCAGGAGGCCGGCCCGCCGTTCCTCCAGGACGGCACGGGCACCTGGCGGGTCGACACCACCACCCCGGTGCTGCGGGACACCTTCGTCGACCCCGACGGAGACAAGGTGACCGGCACGTTCCAGCTGGTCGACGCCATCTCCGGCGCCCAGGTCGGCAACGTCAACGTCTCCGGTTACGTGGCCAGCGGCACCCCCGCCGAGGTCACCGTGCCGGCGGGCCTGCTCCAGTACGGCCACACCTACCGGTTCCGCACCTCGCCGTACGACGGGATGCACTACAACCTGGGCTGGTCCGCCTGGTCCACCTTCAGCGTCAGCCCGCTGCCGGACGTGCCGAGCAAGTTGCAGACCGGCGCCCAGCAGACCCTCACCCCGGTGCTCTCCGCCCTGGTCACCAACCCCAACCAGGGCCGGATCAGGACCGAGTTCGTGCTCAAGGGCAAGAACGGCCAGCCGCTGCCGACCTCGATCACCCCGGCGTGGGCGGAGAGCGGCACCCGGGCCTCCGTCCAGGTGCCGGACGGCGCGGTGACCGACGGCGGCGACTACACCTGGGCCGTGCGCGCCTGCGCCGCCGTCGGCTGCTCCGCGTGGACCGCCGACCAGCCGCTGGCCGTCCGCGTCCAGGCTCCGCCGGTCCAGCCCGCGCCGACCACCGTGGTCCTCACCGGCGCCGCCCTCGCGGACGCCTCGGTGGCCACCGACGGCGGCGGCTGCGGCGCCGGTGCCTGCCCGGCCGCCGACCCGGCCGAGCTGCGGATCGGCACCATGCCCGACGGCAGCAGCTGGACCAGCTGGCTCAAGCCCGACCTGTCGGGCGTCCCGGCCGGCTCCCGGGTGATCGGCGGCAAGCTCGCGCTGACCCGCTCGGACTGCGCCGCCGGTACCGCCGGCTGCGACGAGACCGCCGTGGACGTCTTCCAGCTCGGCAGCGCCTGGGCTCCCGGCCAGGACGGTGCGGCGCTGACCGCGGCCGCCGGCGCCGAGAGCTACGCCTCCGCCGCCAAGCTGCCGGAGACCGACCTGGCCGCGCTGGTCGGCTCGTGGATCGAGAAGGGCGAGGCCTACGGCCTGGCGCTGCGCCCGCCGGCCGGCTGGACCGGCACGGCCCGCTACTCCTCGGCCACCGCCGCCGACCCGGCGAAACGACCGAAGCTGACCCTCGACTACCTGGCGCCGACCGCGCCGGGCGCGGCCGAACAGGTCGCCGCCGTCGGCGGCGACGGCGCCCTGGTCGTCACCTGGAACGCCCCGGCGGACCGTGGTTCGGTCGGCGAGGTCGGCTACACCGTCCGGGTCGAGACCTCGGCCGGCGTCCCGGTCCAGGAGGTCACCACCGGTGACCTGCGGGCCTCGTTCACCGGCCTGGACAACGCCCGCTCGTACCGCGCGGTGGTCACCGCCAGGAACGGCTACGGCGCCGCCGCGCCGGTCGCCTCGGCGGTGGTCCAGGGCACGCCGACGGCCGGCGGCCCCGACCAGTACCGCGGCTACGTGCAGGAGTACCTGGACGCCCGCAACAAGATCAAGATGAAGGCCGGGTTCACCGCGCCGGACGCCGCCGCCGAGGCCGCGCACGGCACCGTCTTCGTCGATCTGCTGGCCACCCAGGAGGCCTCGCTGGTCGCCAACCGCGAGGCGCTGGCGACCCAGAACCAGCTGTACACGGCCGCGGCGGTCAGCCTGACCGACGTGGTGGTCGACCAGCAGACGGCCGGCAAGGTCGTCGTGCGGGCCACCGTCAAGGACTCGGTGATGATCCGGTCGGGCGGCGTGGACTCGCCGAGCGAGAGCGTGGGCGCCAAGCGGTTCGAGTTCACCGTCGGCACCGCCGCGGTCCTGGTCTCCGAGGCCGACGACCTCGCGGCCCAGCAGCAGCTGTCCTCCTCCGCGGCCGCGCAGGCCCAGGTCGAGGTGGCCGACGCCGCGCAGCCCGACCCGGCGGACGCCCAGAAGGCCGTACCGCTGGACGCCAACGGCTTCCCGGTCCAGCCGGCTCAGTCGGCCGCCGGCGCCGTCCAGGCCGGGTACAACTACAACGGCACCGCCGACTGGGCCCGCCGCAACGTCAACATCGGCTGGGACTTCTCCCAGGACTGCACCAACTTCGTCTCCAAGGCCCTGTACTACGGTGGCGGCATGCGCCCCCGCTACGGTTTCAAGACCTGGGACAGTGCCTGGTGGACCAACGACTACTGGCTGTTCGGCTGGCACAAGAACCGCAGCTACACCTGGGCCGGCGCGGCCAACCTGCACCGGCACCTGCTGAACTACCGGTACTCGACCTGGCTGCGCTGGACCTCCGAGGCCCGCCCCGGTGACGTGGTGTTCTTCAAGTGGCGCGACGAGCCGCGGATCAACCACGCCGCGGTCGTGGTCAGCTGGGGCGCCCGGATGGAGCTGCGCCAGCACGGCCGGAAGGGTGTCACCACCCTGAACGAGGTGCTGTCGTACTACCGGCAGAAGGGCGAGCCGATCGAGTGGTTCGTCGTCGTCCGTCCGCTCGGGACCAACTGATGGCGGCGGGGCGGCCGGTGGCGGCCGCACTGGCGGCCGTGCTCTCGGCCGCCCTCCTGGCCGGCTGTTCGAGCGGCGCCGAGGAGGCCCGGCTGGAGCACTCGGCCGACTACTCCGCCCATCCGCACCTGAAGGTCACCGGCTACCCCGTGCCGGAGACGCTGGGCCTGGTCCAGCAGGTGGTGTGGCGGCTGGCCGACGGCTCCGCGGACCGGCTGGTGAAGCTGGCCGCCGCGGAGGGCTCGGCCGACGCGCGCCGGGCGGCGGCCGAGGAGTGGATCCGCGCCTACGGACCGGGCGCCGCCGGGGAGGTCACCGCCGACTTCGGTGACGACCCGGCGAGCCGGCAGACCGTGCGGCTCACCTTCCACGGGACCGGCCAGGTGAAGGAGCTGGCGCTCCGCATGGACGGTCGGGACGGCGGGGACGGCTGGCGGGTCCTGCTGGCCTGATCCCGCCGGGGCCGGTCGCCCGGGTGCGAAGGACGAACGGGCGGGCGCTCCGTGGAGGAGCGCCCGCCCGTTTCGTTTCAGATGGGCGACACCTCGGATGACGGCCCTCGGATGACGGCCCTCAGATGACGGCACCGCAGGTGACGGTGCCTCAGATGACCGCGCCGGCCTTGACCACGTGCCGCAGGTTCCGGTCCGGACGGGTGAGCACCGAGAGGTCGGCGAGCGGGTCGCCGTCGACCACCAGGAGGTCGGCGTGGGCGCCTGGCGCCAGGGTGCCGATCTCCCCCGCCATGCCGAGCAGCCGGGCCGCCGTGGTGGTGGCGGAGCGCAGCACGTCGGCGGCCGGCTGGACCTGGGCGCGCAGCGTGAACTCCGCCAGCTGGGCCGGGTGCAGCGGGCCGAGCAGGTCGCTGCCGTAGACCAGGTTGACACCCGCCCGGTGGGCGCGTTCCAGGGCGGCGAGCCCCTGGTCGCGGACCT
The DNA here is from genome assembly GCF_017427025.1 of Streptomyces sp. FH025. GTDB lineage: Bacteria > Actinomycetota > Actinomycetes > Streptomycetales > Streptomycetaceae > Kitasatospora. Next base: position 915 of record NZ_JAFLNG010000283.1, on the reverse strand, counting down.
CGGCGAGCTTGGCCAGGGACGCCGGAGGCAGGCCCGAGGCCGCGCCGAGCTCCGCGGTCTTCGCGTACGCGACCAGGGTCGGGACCAGGAAGGCGTCCTTCTCCAGCAGCAGCGCGACCGTCGTGTCGTCCAGCAGGTTGCCGTGCTCGACGCAGCGCACCCCGGCCCGCAGGGCCCGGTCGATCGCGCGCGGGTGGTAGGCGTGCACGGTGACGTAGCGGTTGTGGTTCTCCGCCTCCTCGACGGCGGCCCGGATCTCCTCCTCGCTGTACTGGACGGCCGCGATCTCGTCGTGCGGGGAGGCGACGCCGCCGGAGAGCAGCACCTTGAGGTGCCGGGCGCCCTTGCGGAACTCGTCCCGGGCGGCGGCGCGCACGGCGTCCACGCCGTCGGCGATCCGGCCGAAGTGGGGGCGGGCCTCGCAGCAGGGCAGCGAGTCGTCGCCGAGCGGGCGCAGGTCGCCGTGGCCGCCGGTCTGGGAGAGCGCCTTTCCGCCGTGCAGCAGTCGGGGGCCGAGGGCCAGGCCCTCGGCCAGGGCGCGGGCCATTCCGTGGTCGGCACCGCCGACGTCGCGCACGGTGGTGAAGCCGCGGCGCAGCATCCGCTCGGCCTCGGCGAGGGCGCGGACGGTGGCGTAGCCGGGGGTCCAGTTGGCGACGTCGTGCAGATCGAGCGAGGTGACCAGCAGGTGGACGTGGGCGTCGATCAGACCGGGCAGCACGGTGCCGCCCTGCGCGTCGAGGACGCGGACCCCGTCGGAGGCGGCGGGCGGACGGCCGGTGCCGGTGGCGGTGATCCGCCCGTCGGCGGCCTCCAGCCAGCCGCGGTCGGTACGGGTGCCGTCCTCGGGGTGGAGCAGGTGGGCGTCGGTGATCAGCAGTCGGCTCATGTCGCGACCCTTCGCAGTTCAGTACG
>NZ_JAFLNG010000282.1 GCF_017427025.1 Streptomyces sp. FH025 | reverse complement strand
CGGCTCCGCAGTCGCTGCTCGCCGCGCTTCCGGAGGGGGCGACCGTGGTCGCCGCCCTGCCGCAGGGCGCGCTGCCGCAGGGACTGCTGGCCCAGTACGCCGCGCAGCCCGGCGGCGCGGCGGGTCACCCGATGATCGGGTACCTGGTGCTGGTGCCGGCCGAGAGCCCGGCGGTGGCGTCCCCGGCGGCGCCGTACACGCCCGGAACCGGCGCCCCAGGCGCCGTCCGTCCGGTCCGCCCGGCCGGGCGCGGCATCACCGTCGACACCGAGCGGCGCAACGCCTACGTCGACGGGCGGCTGCTCGACCTGACCTACCTGGAGTTCGAGCTGCTGGCCCACCTCACCGAGCACCCGCAGCGGGTGCACACCCGGGACCACCTGGTCTCGGCGGTCTGGGGCTACGGCCACGTCGGGGACGGGCGCACGGTCGACGTGCACGTCGCCCGCCTGCGCCGAAAGCTCGGCACGGCCTACCGGGACACGATCGTGACGGTGCGTCGGGTGGGGTACAAGTACACGCCGGTCAGCTGATCCGATCCAACGTCCGCACCGCCGTGGCGGGTTGCCCGTGGCACATCGAACGGGCGGCCCGCTGCGGCGTGTTGGCGTTCATGCGGGCTCCTTGCCGAGCCGCGGTCGGGCTGGACGCGTTCGTCAGGCGCGCTGGTCGGGCGGGAGCAGGAGGACGGCGAGGGCGTCGGCACAGGTCCGGGCATGGCCCAGGAACCAGTCCAGCCGGTCGTCGGTGAGGTGCGCCGGGGTCGAGCGGACCGCGAGGGCGAACCGGGCCTGTCCGGCGGCGTCCAGGACGGGAACCGCGACCGTTCGCACCCCGTCGGCCGACTCGCCGTCGTTGAGTGCGTGGCCGGACGCCCGGACCCTCGCCAACTCCTCGTCCAGGGCGAGTGGTTCGATGATCGTACGGTCGGTGAAGGGCAGTAGCGGGCCGAGCGTCGACACTGCCGCGTCGCCGGGGCGCGGCCAGGCGAGCAGCACCTTGCCCAGTGCGGTGGAGTGCAGCGGGCGGCGCAGACCCAGCCCGGTGTCCGGACGGACGGAGGCGCCTACCAGGATCACCGCGTGCGGGCCGCTGCGGATCGCCAGGTCGGCGGCCGCCTTGGTGCGCCGGGACAGCAGCTCCAACTCGGGTGCGGCCAGGTGCAGTCCGCGCTGGTGGAAGGTGAGTTGGCCGAGTTCGGCGACGGCCGGACCGAGCCGGTAGCGGGCGGTCTGCTCGTCCTGCTCCAGGAACCCGGCGCTGACCAGCGTACGGGCCAGCCGGTGCGCGGTGGACACCGAGAGGTCCATTCGGCGCGCCAGGTCCGAGGCGCTCAGGTCGGGGCCGTTGTCGTGGAAGCAGTGCAGCAGCCCGAGCGCGCGCTGGACGGCCTGCGCACCGGCCGGCGGGCTCTGGACGGCGGTGGCGGCCTCGGCCATGACACCTCGCGTTTCGGTTCGGGACTCCGGCCGGACCGCCGGAGGGATTCTCAGCGTAGGGCAGCCGGTGCTGCCGGAATGTGTCAACCGCGTTGCAATGGGATGGCGTTGATGAACAACTGATCCCACCATGTGGCAAAGACTTGCCTATGGCTCGGCCGCCGTGGAACGCTCCTCGCATCGCACCGGACGACTCGACGATCCGGGCACTCGCGTCCCGACCGCAGGAAGGAGCAGCACCGTGATGTTCTGCCGGTGTACCTCCTCCTGTGCGTGTCGTCGCTGACGCCTGCCGCGCGGTCCGCCCTTCCCGCCCTGCCTCGCCGGGGGGAGCGACTCCCGTACGCACCAAGCCTTCCAAGCCTCGTGATGCCTGTCGGCGTGCCGGGGCGCACCCGATTCCACCTGCTTCCGACCGCCGTCGGAGCCTCCGTAGAGGACACGCCCCGTGGCCAGCCAATCCGCGAGCACCGCAAGTGCCGTAAGTTCCATGAGTGCCGTAGGTTCCGTGAGTTCGCCGGGTCTGTCGGGTCTGTCGGGTTCCACCGCTCTTCCCGACACCCTTTGGTTCACCCGTTGCCCGGTGCCCACCGCGACCGGGATCGCCGCCGATCAGGGCTGGCTGGCACGGGAGTTCGCCGCCGACGGGATCGCCGTCCGTTCGCTCCAGGACGCTCCGCGGGAGGTCGCCGCCGACCACCACTACACCCACGCGCTCACCGGACTGTTCCGTGAGGGCGGCAACGTCCCCGCGCTGTGGGCCCGTTCGCGTGGCGAGGAGACCCGGCTGATCGGCCTGACCTGGATCGAGGAGCGGCAGGTCGTCCTGGTCCGCGCCGGGAGCGGCATCACCGAACCGGCGCAACTGCGCGGACTTCGGCTGGCGATTCCACATCATGGGATCGGGATCGACTTCTGGCGGGCCATGGCACTGGCCGGCTTCCGCGGCGCCCTCGCGCTCGCCGGTCTCGGGCTGGAGGACTCCGAACTGGTGGACGTGCCGGGCACGCCGGGCGACGGGCAGTGGTCCGCCGAACTGTCCGCCCTGCGGGACGGTGTGGTGGACGCCGTGTACGTGAAGGGGGCGCTCGCCGTCGAGGCGGCCCGCCGGATCGGCGCGGAGGTGGCCGTGGAGCTGGACACCGTGCCGGACCGCCGGGCCCGGGTCAACAACGGCACGCCCCGGCCGGTCACCGTCCACCAGCGGCTGCTGGACGAGCACCCCGAGCTGGTGGCCCGATTCCTCGCGGTGCTGTTGGAGGCCGCCGACTGGGCGGCGGAGCGTCCGGCGGAGGTGGCTCGGATCCTGCAGGCCGAGACCGGTGCCGGCGCCGAAGGCGTCGCCGGGGCCTACGCCTCGGGCAGCCACCGCACGCTGCACCTGGAGCTTTCGGAGGAGCGGCTGGAGCTGCTGGCCCAGCAGGAACGTTTCCTTCGCGGGCAGGGCTTCCTCGCCGCGCCGGTGGACGTCCACGCCTGGGCCGACCCGGAGCCGCTCCGCGCGGCCCGCGAACTGCTGCGCGAACGGCGGGCCGCGGTGACGGGCGGCTGAGCGCCCGTACCTGCGGCATCGGGCCGCTCCCGACCGCCTCCGGCTGCCCTTGCGGCCTGATCACAACCGGCTGACAGATCACGACCGACAGGTCACGACCGACAGATGTCAGCCGACGGATATCAGCGAACAGAGTTCAGAGAACAGAGAACAACGTTCAGCGAACAGATTTCGAAAGTTGTCAGCTGTCAGTCGTCATCTGTCGCCTGTTTGGAGACCCCCGTGAACACCCCCCGCCTCGTCCTCGCCGCCACCGCGCTGCTCGCCTCCACCGCCCTGGCCGCCTGCGGCTCGTCCGCCGACGGAGCCAAGGCCTCCGCCGACGGCGGGGCCGGCGGCAAGGCCGACGTGGTGCTCCGCCTTCCCGACCCCGGCAACAACGGGTTCCTCGCCCGCGGCAAGAAGGACGGCTCCCTGGACAAGGCCCTCGCGGCCGTCCACGCCAAGGTCGCCTGGACGGGCAGTGCCGGCCCCTTCGCCCCCGCCGCCCAGGCGCTGTCCGCCGACCAGTTGGACATCGCCCAGGGCTCGATCACCTCGGCCGTCGCCGCGCTCGCCCAGAAGCCCGGCTTCAAGCTGTTCGCCCAGACCGCGCCCGACGGCGTCGGCGAGGGGATCCTGGTCAAGAACGACTCACCCATCAAGACCGTGCAGGATCTGGTCGGCAAGAAGGTCGCCGTCTCCCAGGGCGGCACCAGCGAGTACCTCCTCCTCAAGGCGCTGGAGAAGAGCGGCGTCCCGGCGGACAAGGTCGAGCGGGTCTACCTGCGCGCCGACCAGACCTCCGGCGTCTTCAACTCCGGCCAGGTGGACGCCTGGGCGACCTGGAACACCTTCTCCACGCCGACCATCGCCAACGCCGGCGCGCACTTCCTCGTCGACGGCAAGGCGATCGGCTCCGACAACTACGCCGTCTGGGCGGTGCGCAACGGCTTCGCCGACAAGCACCCCGAGGTGGTCAAGGCCTTCTACGCCTACCTGCGTGAGAACGGCCTACAGGAGAAGGCCGACCCGGCCGCCTACCTCAACGTCTTCACCGACTCCGGCCCTACCGCCGTCACCCCCGCGGAGAAGGACATCGCGGTGAACGTCAGTCGGCAGGGCGCCGCGGCCGACGCCATCGCGGAGTCCGACATCACCCGCTTCGGTACCGTCGCCCAGTTCTTCGCCGACCAGAAGGTCACCAAGCAGCCGGTCGACGTCAAGCCGTACCTGATCGACATCAACAAGCTCGGGGACGGTGCCAAGTGACCACCGCAGCACCGGAGATCGCATCCGAGGACACCCGGGCCGCCCTCGACGCGGGCCTGGTGGTCCCACGCACCAAACGCCGGAGACCGCGGCCGCGCGCCCTCGCCGTCGTCCTGCGGACCCTCGGTCCGCTGGCCCTTCTCGGCGGCTGGGCACTCGCCTCCGCCACGGGCGCACTCACCCAGGACGTGCTCGCCTCACCCGCCCAGGTCGCCGAGGCCGTCGGTGAGTTGTGGGGCAACGGCCAGCTAACCGACGCCCTCACCGTCTCGCTCACCAGGGCCGGGCTCGGCCTGCTCTTCGGCGCCACCATCGGCCTGGTGCTCGGGGTGCTCACCGGCTTCACCCGGCTCGGTGAGGAACTGCTCGACTCGGCGATCCAAGTCCTGCGCACCGTACCCTTCCTGGCGCTCGTCCCGCTGTTCATGGTGTGGTTCGGCATCACCGAGACCGCGAAGGTCGCCCTGATCGGCGTGGCCACCAGCTTCCCGATGTACGTTTCGGCCTCCGGTGGGGTCCGCAACACCGACCGCAAACTGGTCGAGGCGATGCACAGCTTCGGACTCGGCCGCTGGGCGATCGTGCGCACGGTCGTACTGCCCGGAGCGCTGCCCTCGCTGCTGTCCGGACTGCGGCTGTCCATGACCCTCAGCGTGATCGCCCTGATCGCCGCCGAGGAGATCAACTCCACCGAAGGAATCGGCTACTTGATGGCCCAGGCGCAGAACTACTCGCGCACCGACATCCTCGCCGTCTGCATCCTGATCTACGGCCTGCTCGGCCTCACCGCCGACGGCGTCGTCCGAGTCCTGGAGCGCCTGCTGATGCCGTGGCGCCAGGCCGTCCAGGGAGCCGCCCGATGACCGCCGCGCCGCCCGCTGCAACTGCCACCGCCGCTACCGCCACCACCGCCGAGCCCGGCACCACAGCCGCTCCCGCCGTCCCCGCCGTCCATCTGCGCGGCCTGCGCCGGGTGTTCGGCAGCCGGGCCGTCCTCGATGGCGTCGACCTCTCCATCGCCCGGGGCGAGTTCGTCGCCCTGCTCGGCGCCAGCGGCACCGGCAAGACCACCCTGCTGCGCATCCTCGGTGCGCTGGACCAGGCCGACGAGGGCACCGTTCTCGTCCCGCCGGTCCGTACGGTGGTCTTCCAGGAGCCCCGACTCGTACCGTCCAAGCGGGTGTTGGCCAACGTCACGGTCGGCCTGCCGCGCGGCGCGGCAACCCGGGAGACCGGGCTGAAAGCGTTGGCCGAGGTCGGCCTGGAACGGCACGCCGACGCCTGGCCGGCCACCCTGTCGGGCGGAGAGGCGCAGCGCGTCGCGCTCGCCAGGGCGCTCGTCCGCGAACCGCAACTCCTGTTGCTGGATGAGCCGTTCGCGGCCCTGGACGCGCTGACCCGGCTGCGCATGCAGGACCTGGTCGGCGACCTGGTCCGCCGCCACCGCCCGGCCGTCCTGTTGGTCACCCATGACGTGGACGAGGCCGTCCGGCTCGCCGACCGCGTCGCCGTGCTGCGGGACGGCCTGCTGGTCCGGGACGAGGCCGTCACCGTCGACCGCCCCCGCGACCCCGCCGACCCGGCCTTCGCCGAGCTGCGCCGGCACCTGCTCTCCGACCTCGGTGTCCACTGAGCATCCACGCACCCCTGTCGCCCGAACCCGACGAAACCACCCACGCACCACCGGAGTTGAACCGATGACCGTCACCCTCGGCGTCCACGCCAGCAACCCCTCGCTCTACTACCTCTCCCGACTTCCCTACCTGGACGAGGAGTTGGCTCCACTCGGCGAGACCGGAGCCTTCCACCACTACACCGACGGCACCCGCACCGGGGACCTGCTCGCCGACGGCACCATCGACTTCGGCGGCACCGGCTCAACCCCACCGATCACCGCCCAGGCGGCCGGCCGCGACCTGGTGTACGCGGCGGTCTCCGCGCCTCGCCCCGACCACGGCGCGCTGCTGGTGCTGGACTCCGGGCCGGTACGTACGGTCGAGGACCTCAAGGGCGGCACCGTCGTCCTCGCCGTAGGCTCCTGGCAGACCCACCTGCTGGCCAAGGCCCTGCACGCACAGGGGCTCTCGTACGGTGAGGACGTCACCCCGGCGCGCCCGGCGGCGGGGGAGGACCAGGCGCAGCGGCTGCGCGACGGTGAGATCTCGGGCTGGATCGCCCAGGGCGCGGAGCTCGCCGCCGCCCGTCGCAGCGGGGAGTTCCGCGAGCTGATCCGCACCGGCGGCGTGATCACCGACCGCTCGGTATTCTTCACTCGTCGAGAGTTCGCGACCGCGCGCCCCGAGGTGGTCGCCGCGATCGCCACCGCACTGCGTCGGGCGGACGCCTGGGTGGCTGCCCACCCGGCCGAGGCCGCCGCGATCGCGGCCGAGGAGCTGGGCGGTGCGGCCGCCGACTGGCAGGCCGCCCTCGCCGCGCTGCCCTGGCGACTGGAGCCCGCCACCGCCGGGTTCGTCGCCGAGCAGCAGGAGGCCGCGGACATCTTCCACGGAGTCGGGTTCATCGACCGGGCGCTGACCGTCGCCGAAGCCCATCTGCCCGCCCTGGAGGCCCCGGTGGCGGCCGCGCTCGCGAAGGAGAGCTGAGCCGTGGCCTCCGAAGTCCTCTGGTACATCATCCCGCGCGAGGGCCACTACCCCTGGGAGCCGGCCGGGCGTCGCCCGGTGGACCTGCGCTACCTACAGCAACTGGCCGGCAGCGTCGAGCGCTTGGGCTACACGGGTGCCCTGCTGGCCACCGACCTCCACGACGTCTGGACGCTCGGCAGCGCCCTCGCCGCCGCCACCACCCCGGCGTTCAAGCCGCTGCTGGCCGTCCACCCCGGGCTGGTCTCACCCACCCTGCTGGCCAAGATGGCGCTCAGCTTCGACCACCTGCACGGCGGACGGCTGCGCTTCAACGTGGTCAACGGTTCCACCGCGCAACTGCGCGAGTACGGCCTGGACGTCGAGCACGACGAGCGCTACCGGCTCAGCGCCGAGTACTGGTCGATCGTCAAGCGCCTCACGGCCGGTGAAGTCTTCGACCACAAGGGCGAGTTCTATGACCTGAAGAACGCGGGTGCGAGCCTGCGCGAGCTCACTCCGGTACAGCCGGGCGGCGTCCCGCTCTGGTTCGGCGGCAGTTCGGCGGCCGGCATCGAGATGGCGGCCCAGCACGTGGACGTCTACCTGACCTGGGGCGAGCCGCCGCACCTGCTCAAGGAGAAGCTGGACCTGGTCCGCGAGCGCGCCGCCGCCCACGGCCGGACCCTGCGGATCGGGCTGCGGCTGCACCTGATCGTCCGCGACACCGAGGACGAGGCGTGGGCCGCCGCCGACCGGCTGCTGGACGTGACCAGTGAGGCGACGTACGCCCGCCAGCTGGGGGAGGCCAAGGGGGAGGACGGGGTCGGCTGGCAGCGGCAGTTCCGCCAGCACGGTGGGAAGGTCCCGGCCCGGGCCCGGGAGCTGGAGGCCTACCCGAACCTCTGGCCGGGCATGAGCCTGTTCCGTCCCGGCCCGGGGACGGCGGTGGTCGGCTCGACCGTCCAGGTGGTGGAGCGGCTGCAGGAGTTCGAGGCACTGGGCGTGGACACCTTCATCCTCTCCGGCAACCCGCTCCTGGAGGAGGCCCACCGGATTGCAGAAACGGTTCTTCCCGCCCTGGGCATCCGTCGCTGACGATTGGCGGCCGCCAGGTGCCGGGCGGTGGCTGGCAGCCAACGGATGGCGGTCGGCAGCTGACAGCTGACGACTGACAACCAACGGATAACAGAAAACAGATGACGGATGACAGCTGACAGATTTCGAAATCTGTCAGCTGTCATCCGTCAGTCGTCACTCACCCGCGCCGCCAACCCGTCGGGCAGCAGTTCGGCGCCTCAGCGGCTCAGCACCTCAGCGGCTCAGCCGGTCGATCTCCGCCAGCTCCTCCTCCGTCAGCGGTCCGCCCGCCAAGGCGTCGAGGTTCTGGTCCAGCTGGGCCACACTGCTCGCGCCGATGATCACCGACACCACCCGCGGATCCCGCAGCACCCAGCACAGCGCCAGCTGCGCCAGGGTCTGCCCGCGCGCCTCGGCGATCTTGCTCAGCGCCCGCAGCTGCTCCAGCTTCTGCTCGGTCAGCGCCTCCTCGGTCAGGAACTTCCCGACCGACATCCGCGACCCGGCCGGCACCTGACCCGAGAGGTAGCGATCCGTCAACAGCCCCTGAGCCAGCGGCGAGTACGCGATCAGGCTGGTCTGGGTGTCGCCCACCGCGTCCAGCACCCCGCCCTCCTCCACGTACCGGTTGAGGATCGAGTACGCCGACTGGTTCATCAGCACCGGCGTCCCCAGCTCGCGCAGGATCGCCACCGCCTCCCGGTGCTGCTCCGCCGGGTAGTTGGAGATCGCCGCGTACAGCGCCTTGCCGGAGCGCACCGCACGGTCCAGCGCCCCCATCGTCTCCTCGATCGGGGTGTCCGGGTCGTAGCGGTGCGAGTAGAAGACGTCGACGTAGTCCAGCCCCATCCGCTCCAGCGACTGGTCCAGGCTGGCCAGCAGGTACTTGCGGCTGCCGCCGTTGCCGTACGGGCCGGGCCACATGTCCCAGCCCGCCTTGGAGGCGATGAACAGCTCGTCCCGGTACGGCCGGAAGTCCTGCGCGAAGAGGTAGCCGAAGTTGCGCTCCGCGCTGCCGTACGGCGGGCCGTAGTTGTTCGCCAGGTCGAAGTGTGTGACGCCCCGGTCGAAGGCCCGACGCAGCACGGCCCGCTGCACCTCCAACGGCTGGGCGTCACCGAAGTTGTGCCAGAGCCCGAGCGAGACGGCGGGCAGCTGGACGCCGCTGCGGCCGGCCTTCCGGTAGGTCATCGAGGCATAGCGGTCATCCGCGGCGAGGTAGCTCATGCCGGACATCTTGCCAGCAGGCCCCGCCCGATCAAGCCCTTGCCCCGTTTCCGGCCACTGCCTATCCTCGCGGATGACCGTGTGAGTGCGAGGCGAAGGGGGCGTGATGGCAGTCCGGACCGTGATCGCCGCGCCCCGCTGTTGTTGTCGCCACCGCCGCAGCACCGCGCGCTGACGCCGCCCCCCTCGCCGAGCGATCCGCCCGGCCCGTGACCGGGTGACCAGTGCCCCGCGTTCCCCATCGGTGCTGCCCGTCCGAG
>NZ_JAFLNG010000281.1 GCF_017427025.1 Streptomyces sp. FH025 | reverse complement strand
GGGCCAGGGCTGGGCCGGCTGGCCGCCGTAGGGTGCGGGGCGCTGCTCGTAGCCGCCGGTGTCGTAGCGGGGGCGCTCGTAGTCCTGCCCGTACGGCTGCTGCTGGTAGTCCTGGTCGCCGTAGCCGCCGGAGTCCTCCTCGGACGGGCCGGGGTAGGGCTCGACGGGGGCCTGGGGCGCGGGGGTGGTCGGCACGGCGTTGGCGTCGACCATCACGGCGATCCGCACCGGTCGGCTGAGCTCGCGGCTGAGGGCGTCGGTCAGCTGCGGCAGCAGCCGGCCCTCCAGCACCTGCTTGGCCCGCTCGTTGGGGGTCGCCAGCAGGGCGGTGTCGTGCATCATCCACATCGGCTGGGTGCGCTGCACCCACTGCTTGTCCATCTCCCCGATGTCGGGGTCGCTGACCAGCCGCTCGACGACTCTCGCCCAGACCGGGACGAGGTCGCTGTTGACATCAGCCACTGGTGCACGCTTTCCAAGAACAAAACCAGACAAGTCCTGCAACGGTAGTCAGCGAACAGGGTCGGATCAAGTCGTTGTCCACAGGCTGTGGGTAAGCGGCCTCACGGACGGCTGGTTTGACCCTCGTGCCCCGTCCCGCGTACCGTAACCAGGTCGAGTTGTCGATGGCCGCTGCCGCATGTCCGCGGGTCCGCCCGCTCCATAAGGCGCGCAGCACGGGCGCCGTGGATTGCCTCAGACCCCAGCCGAACTGGGGCGATGGGCCGGATTTCCGAAATCAGGGGAGATCACGCGGACGCACGGTGACGGCCAAGCGACTCCCCGTCATCCTACGATTCACCTCAGGAGCCCCCGAGTGAGCAAGCGCACCTTCCAGCCGAACAACCGTCGTCGCGCGAAGACCCACGGCTTCCGGCTGCGTATGCGTACCCGCGCCGGCCGCGCCATCCTGGCCGCCCGCCGTGGCAAGGGCCGCGCCAGCCTGTCCGCCTGATCCGCACCAGAGTCTGTTGTGCTGCCCTCCGAGAATCGGCTGCGGCGGCGCCAGGACTTCGCGACCGCGGTGAAACGCGGTCGCCGGGCCGGCCGGCCCCTTCTGGTCGTCCATCTCAGCAGAGACGGTGACCCGCAGGGGCAGACCGACCGGACCAGCGACTCCCGCCCGCACGTCGCCGAGGGGACTCCTTCGGCGCGTGCGGGTTTCGTCGTGAGCAAGGCCGTTGGCCCGGCGGTCGTTCGCAACCTGGTCAAGCGCCGGTTGCGCCATCTCGTTCGTGATCGTCTGTCCAGGCTGCCCGCCGGTAGCCTGATAGTGGTGCGTGCGCTGCCCCAGGCCGCCACCGCCTCGTACCAGGAGCTCGAACGTGACCTGGACGCGGCGCTGAAGCGGTTGCTGAGGGCCGAGCCCGCCGCCACGGCGCCGACGGGAGCAGGGCCATGAAGTACCTGCTGATGGGTCTGATCAGGGTTTACCAGTGGACCATCAGCCCACTGCTCGGTCCGGTCTGCCGTTATTACCCCTCCTGTTCGCACTACGGCTACGAGGCCGTGAAGGTGCACGGGGCGGTCAAGGGCGGTGGACTGACCGTGTGGCGCATCCTGCGCTGCAATCCGTGGACGCCCGGCGGGGTCGATCATGTCCCGCCGCGCAAGCATCCGGTGTGGCACCGCCGGCTGCGCGATCTGCTGAGCCCCAAGAGCGGGACCGCCGAGCCGGAGCCGGTGGCGAAGCCCGATGCCCAAGGAGTCTGACCGGTGACCTTCGGTTTTCTGAGTCCCCTCTACACAGCGGTGTCCTGGATCATCGTCCAGTTCCACTCGCTGTACAGCCATATCTTCAACCCGGACGGTGGCTGGGCCTGGGGTCTGTCCATCGCCTCGATGGTGGTCGTCATCCGGATCTGCCTGATCCCGCTCTTCGTGAAGCAGATCAAGGCGACCCGGGCCATGCAGGCGATCCAGCCGAAGATGAAGGCCATCCAGGAGCGCTACAAGAACGACCGGCAGCGCCAGTCCGAAGAGATGATGAAGCTGTACAAGGAGGCGGGTACCAACCCGTTCTCCAGCTGCCTTCCCATCATCGTGCAGGCTCCGTTCTTCACCGCCCTCTACGGTGTGCTCGCCAAGGTCGCCAAGGGCGAGGACATCGGCGTCATCCACGGCGCCCTGCTGGTGAGCGCCGGCAAGGCGCACATCTTCGGTGCTCCGCTGTCCGCGACCTTCGTCAGCAGCGGCGAGACCAGCGTCAAGATCGTCACCGCGGTGATGATCATCATGATGTCGCTGTCGCAGTTCGTCACCCAGCGCCAGCTGATGACCAAGAACGTCGACCTCACGGTGAAGACGCCGTTCATGCAGCAGCAGAAGATGCTGATGTACGTCTTCCCGGTCATGTTCGCCGTGATGGGCATCAACTTCCCGGTCGGTGTCCTGGTCTACTGGCTGACCACCAACGTCTGGTCGATGGGCCAGCAGCTCGTCGTCATCCACAACAACCCGACCCCGGGCAGCAAGGCCTTCCAGGAGCGCCAGGCCCGGCTGAAGAAGGCCGGCCGACTGCGCGCGGACGGCACCGAGATCAAGGGCGCGCTCTGGGGCATGCTGCCCCCGTCGAAGTCGGCCCTCGACGCCGAGGCCTCCGCGGTCGCCGCGGTCGAGGAGTCGGTGCAGGCGCGCCGCCAGCAGCCCCGTCGGCAGAGCAAGGCCCAGCGCCAGCAGGGTGGTGCCACGCAGCCGCAGACCGCCGAGCCGAGCGAGGAGACCCCGGCGGAGCAGCCCGCCGACACCGCCCCGTCCGAGTCCGGCACGAAGCCGGCGGAGGCCAAGCAGAGCGCGGCCAAGACCGGCGGCGCCAAGCAGGCCACCCGGCAGCAGCCCAAGCGCGGTGGCGGCCAGCGGCCGAAGAGGAAGTCCTGACCGGCCCCTGGCCTGTTGCGGCAGCCCCGAAGAGCTTCGTTCCCGGCCCGCCAGACGGGCCCAACTCCGAAGGAGTCCATCAGTGACGGAAGGCACCACCTCCGCCGTCGAGGCCGAGGCCGCCGCCAGCGCCGACGAGAGCCTCATCGCCCGCCTGGAGCAGGAGGGCGACATCGCGGCGGACTACCTGGAGGGTCTGCTCGACATCGCGGACCTCGACGGTGACATCGACATGGACGTCGAGGGCGACCGCGCCCTGGTCTCCATCGTCAGCGACGGCAACGACCGCGCGCTGCAGCGCCTGGTCGGCCAGGACGGCGAGGTGCTGGAGGCCCTGCAGGAGCTGACCCGGTTGGCTGTCCACCGGGAGACCGGCGAGCGCAGCCGCCTCATGCTGGACATTGCCGGCTTCCGGGCCCGCAAGCGGTCCGAGCTGGCCGCGCTGGGCGCCAAGGCCGCGGAGCAGGCGAAGAGCACCGGCGAGCAGGTCAAGCTGCGGCCGATGACGCCCTTCGAGCGCAAGGTCGTGCACGACGCGGTCGCGGCCGCCGGTCTGCGCAGCGAGTCCGAGGGCGAGGAGCCCCAGCGGTGCGTGGTCGTGCTCCCGGCCTGAGGCCGGCAGCACGATGACCGGCCACCGCGGTGGCCGGTGAGCTTCACCGGACGCGACCCCGTCCGCCTCGTGCGGGCGGGGTCGTCGTCCCTTCCGCGGGGCCGGGCCCCGGCGGGGGACGTTTCACGTGAAACAGTGGGTTGAGCGGGTCGGTGGATCCGGGGATCGGAGAGGTCGAGATGGACACGGAGAGCGCGGCCGCCGGCCGTCCGGGGGCGGACGTGAACCCGGCCGCTGAGGGGCGGGCGACCGAGGTGCCCGAGGCACCCGAACCGGACATGCTGGCCGAGGCGCCGGCCGTGGCCCGGGAGGTCTTCGGCGACCGCTTCGACGCCGCGGTCCGCTACACCGAACTGCTGGCCACCGCGGGCGTCCGGCGCGGGCTGATCGGCCCGCGGGAGGTGCCCCGGCTGTGGGACCGCCACGTCCTCAACTGCGCGGTGCTGGCCGAGCTGCTGCCGGCCAACTCCACGCTGTGCGACGTCGGCTCCGGTGCCGGCCTGCCCGGCATCCCGGTGGCACTGGCCCGGCCGGACGTCTCGGTGACCCTGCTGGAGCCGCTGCTGCGGCGGACCACCTTCCTGGAGGAGGTCGTCCGGGAGCTGGGGCTGGAGAACGTCACGGTGCTGCGCGGTCGTGCCGAGGAGATGGTCGGCAAGCTCGCGGTGGACGTGGTGACCGCCCGGGCGGTGGCGCCGCTGGAGCGGCTGGCCGGCTGGGGGCTGCCGCTGCTGCGTCCGCACGGGCAGATGCTGGCGCTGAAGGGGGACAGCGCCGAGCAGGAGCTGGCCGAGTCCCGGGCCGGGCTGGCCAAGCTGGGCGCGGTCGAGTGGTCCGTGATCTCGGTCGGTGAGGGCACCCTGGAGACCTCGACCCGGGTGGTCCAGGTCAAGGCGGGGGAGAGCCCGGGCGGGGTGAAGGCTGCGACCCGGCGGGCCAAGATGGCCCGGGCCGGCCGCAACGCGAACGCCCGCGGCGGCGGGGAGCGGGGACGGGGCGGACGGCGCCGCAGCCGCTGAAGCCAGGGCCTCCAGTCCGGAGTGACGCCGGACAGGTACGAGAACGGGCGGTCGGCCCTCCGGGAACGGGGGAGCCGACCGCCCGTCGTCTTCCAGGTGACGGTCCGGCCGACTCCCCCAGCCTCCGGCCGGGAGGTGCCCCCAGAACACCGGAGTGTCGCAACGTCAGATTTCCGGCATAGCGGGCATGGTGTTTCACGTGAAACGTCGCTCCTTGCTCGCCGGGATCCTTCGTCGTGACCGGGCGGCGACTGTTGCCGCTCCGGTTTCACGTGAAACACTGACCTCCATGCAGGACTCGGAGACCATCGACCAGATCGATGACACGCCCATCGCACGGGCTGCCCAGGCTGCGGTCAGGGCGATCGGCCGAGCGGGGGAGGGCCTGCCCCGGCCCGCCGCCACCCGGGTGATCGTGGTCGCCAACCAGAAGGGCGGGGTGGGCAAGACCACCACCACCGTGAACATGGCCGCCTCGCTCGCCATGCACGGACTGCGCGTCCTGGTGGTCGACCTCGACCCGCAGGGCAACGCCTCCACCGCCCTCGGGATCGACCACCACGCCGAGGTGCCGTCCATCTACGACGTCCTGGTCGAGGGCAAGCCCATGGCCGACGTGGTCCAGCCGGTCGTGGACGTCGAGGGGCTGTTCTGCGTCCCCGCCACCATCGACCTGGCCGGCGCCGAGATCGAGCTGGTCTCGCTGGTGGCCCGGGAGAGCCGGCTGCAGCGCGCCATCGCCGCCTACGAGCAGCCGCTGGACTACATCCTGATCGACTGTCCGCCCTCGCTGGGTCTGCTGACGGTCAATGCCCTGGTGGCCGGTCAGGAGGTGCTGATCCCGATCCAGTGCGAGTACTACGCGCTGGAGGGCCTCGGCCAGCTGCTGCGCAACGTCGAGCTGGTGCGGGCGCACCTCAACCCCGCGCTGCACGTCTCGACCATCCTGCTCACCATGTACGAC
Organism: Streptomyces sp. FH025; assembly: GCF_017427025.1. Taxonomy (GTDB): domain Bacteria; phylum Actinomycetota; class Actinomycetes; order Streptomycetales; family Streptomycetaceae; genus Kitasatospora. The sequence goes on along the minus strand of NZ_JAFLNG010000281.1, from coordinate 3,946 downwards.
GCCCGGACCCGGCTGGCCGCCCAGGTCGCCGAGGAGGTCCGAACCCACTTCCAGCAGGAGGTGCTGAGCACGGCGATCCCGCGCTCGGTACGCATCTCGGAGGCGCCCAGCTACGGGCAGACGGTGCTCACCTACGACCCGGGTTCGACCGGGGCGCTCTCCTACCTGGAGGCCGCCCGCGAGCTCGCGCAGCGCGCGGTGGTCCAGGGCGGTTCGCTGGTGGGCCAGCAACGGGGCGGACAACAGGGGTACGGAGCCCCGGTGGCACAGCACGGTACGACGGAGGGTAATCGGTGAGTGGTCGCAGGGGTCTGGGACGAGGGCTTGAGGCGCTGATCCGCCCTGCCGCGCCGGTGGACGGCGGGGCGGCGGAACAGTCCGCCAAGGCCGCGCCCGCACCGGCCTCGGTGGTGGCGACCGGGACGACATCGCCGGCCTCGGTGCCGACGCTGCCGACCGGTCGCGGGACGGTGGCGGCCCGGGCCGCCGCGGAGAAGCAGGCCGAGCGGTCGCTGTCGGTGCCGGTGGCCGGTGCCTTCTTCGCCGAGCTGCCGCTGGACGCGATCACCCCCAACCCGCGCCAGCCGCGTGAGGTGTTCGACGAGGACAAGCTGGTCGAGCTGATCAACTCCATCAAGGAGGTCGGTCTGCTCCAGCCGATCGTGGTCCGCCAGGTCGGAGCCGAGCGCTTCGAGCTGATCATGGGGGAGCGCCGTTGGCGGGCCTCCCGGGAGGCCGGGCTGGAGCGGATCCCCGCGATCGTCCGGGCCACCGAGGACGACAAGCTGCTGCTGGACGCCCTCCTCGAGAACCTGCACCGGGCCGAGTTGAACCCGCTGGAGGAGGCCGCCGCCTACGACCAGCTGCTGCGGGACTTCTCCTGCACCCACGAGGAGCTGGCGGACCGGATCGGCCGCTCGCGCACGCACGTCTCCAACACCTTGCGGCTGATGAAGCTGCCGGCGTCGGTCCAGCGCCGGCTGGTGGCCGGAACGCTGATGGCCGGGCACGCGCGGGCGCTGCTCGGGGTCCAGGACGCCGAGGCCCAGGAGCAGCTGGCCGCGCGGATCATCGCCGAAGGACTCTCGGTGCGCAGCGTCGAGGAGATCGTCATGCTGATGCGTCCGGAGGAGGAGCGGAAGCCCAAGCGCCAGGCGCCGAAGGCGGGCAAGCTGAACTCCCCGGCCTTCAACGACCTGGCGAGCCGGCTCTCGGACCGCTTCGACACCCGGGTCAAGGTCGAGGTGTCGCAGCGCGCCGGCAAGCTGGGCAAGGGCAAGGTGGTGCTGGAGTTCGGTTCGGTGGAGGACCTCAACCGGATCCTGGACAGCATGGCTCCGGGCGAGGACGGTCTGCGGCTGTCGCAGGGCTGAGCCCGGTTGAGCCGAGGGCGACGACCCGATGGGTGCATGTTCCGCGTGAGCGCTGTTTCACGTGAAACATGCACCCATCGGCGTTCGTGGGGGAATGCTCGACCGTGAAAGGGAGGAGGAGGTACGGGCCATGGGACGCCGGATCGCTCCGCTGACGCTGGACAACCTCGATGACCTGCCGACGGGCTGCCGCTCCTGTGTGTTCTGGGAGCTGGACCCGGTCAGTGCGAAGGAGGCGGTGGAGTCCGGGAAGCCGGAGCTGGAGAAGGAGGGGTGGATCTCCGCGGTGCTGCTGGAGTGGGGGTCCTGCGGCCGGATCGCGTACGTGGACGACCAGCCCGCGGGCTTCGTGCTCTACGCGCCGCCCGCCTACGTCCCCCGCTCGCAGTCCTTTCCGACCAGTCCCGTCTCGGCGGACGCCGTTCAACTGATGGTCAGCCGGGTGCTGCCGGGCTACCAGCGCCAGGGGATCGGGCGGGTGCTGGTGCAGACGGTGGCCAAGGACCTGCTCGGGCGAGGGGTGCGGGCGATCGAGGCCTTCGGCTCGGTGGGCCCGGTGCCGACCAGCTGTGTGCTGCCCGCCGACCACCTGCTCGCGGTCGGCTTCAAGACCGTACGGCCGCACCACCGGTACCCGAGGCTGCGGCTGGAGGCGCGCACCACGCTGTCCTGGCGGGGGGACGTGGAGGGGGCGCTGGAGCGGCTGCTCGGCGGCGGGCGCAAGGAGCCCGCCCTGCGTCCGTTCTAGGAGCGCTCCGTGGAGGGGTTTCACGGGGAAGACGACGGCGGCGGGACTCCCCGGTGTGGGGAGCCCCGCCGCCGTTCGGTCGGTGACCGGGAGACCTAGATCAGGCCGTCCAGCTCGCGCAGCAGCGCGGCCTTCGGACGGGCACCGGTGATGGACTTCACCGGCTGGCCGCCCTTGTAGAGGATCAGGGTCGGGATCGAGATGACGTTGTACTCAGCGGCGGTCTGCTGGTTGACGTCCACGTCGAGCTTGGCGATGGTCAGCTTGTCGCCGTGCTCGGCCGCGATCTCCTCCAGGATCGGGGCGACCTGGCGGCACGGGCCGCACCAGGTGGCCCAGAAGTCGACCAGTACGGGCTTCTCGCTCTCCAGGACGTCGGCCTTGAACGTCGCGTCGGTGACGGTGGTGGTGGCGCCGGCCACGGGAACTCCTCGGGTTCGGACGGAGGGGGCTGCTGCCAGGAGAACAACGGGCGGGCCCGTTCTGTTTCTGCCTGGCCGGGGCGGGGGCGTTTCACGTGGAACACCCCCGCCGGGGGTCGGTCGGTGGCGTGGGGGTCAGACCGCCACGGCGGCGGCCTTGGCCTCCAGGTCGTCCAGCGCGGCCAGGTAGCGCTCGGCGTCCAGCGCGGCGGAGCAGCCGGTGCCGGAGGCGGTGATGGCCTGGCGGTAGGTGTGGTCCACGACGTCGCCGGCGCCGAACACGCCCTCGACGTTGGTCCGGGTCGAGGGGGACTGGACCTTGAGGTAGCCCTCGGCGTCCAGGTCCAGCTGGCCCTTGAACAGGTCGGTGCGCGGGTCGTGGCCGATCGCGATGAACAGGCCGGTGACGGCCAGCTCGCGGGTCTCGCCGGTGGTGGTGTCGCGCAGGGTGACGCCGGAGAGCTTCGGGTCACCGTGGATGGTCTCGACCGCGCTGTCCCACTCGAAGCGGATCTTCGGGTCGGCGAAGGCGCGCTCCTGCATCGCCTTGGAGGCGCGCAGGGTGTCCCGGCGGTGGATGATCGTGACGCTCTTGGCGAAGCGGGAGAGGAAGGTCGCCTCCTCCAGGGCCGTGTCGCCGCCGCCGACCACCGCGATGTCCTGGTCGCGGAAGAAGAAGCCGTCGCACGTGGCGCACCAGGAGACGCCGCGGCCGGAGAGCTTGTCCTCGTTCGGCAGGCCGAGCTTGCGGTGCTGGGAGCCGGTGGTGACGATCACGGCGCGGGCCTTGTGCACGTTGCCCTCGGAGTCGGTGACGGTCTTGATGTCACCGGTGAGGTCGACCGCGACGATGTCGTCCGGAACCAGCTCGGCGCCGAAGCGCTCGGCCTGGGCCCGCATGTTGTCCATCAGCTCGGGGCCCATGATGCCGTCCCGGAAGCCCGGGAAGTTCTCGACCTCGGTGGTGTTCATCAGGGCGCCACCGGCGGTGACGGCGCCTTCGAAGACCAGCGGCTTGAGGGAGGCACGGGCCGTGTAGAGCGCAGCCGTGTACCCGGCCGGGCCGGAGCCGATGATGATCACGTTACGGACGTCGCTCACTGCTTCTCCTGGTTCGCATCGCGACCCGCGTTTGCTGCGGGGAGGGCGGTCCTGCTCCGCCGCCCGGGACAACGACTGACCAGTGTCTCGCATTCCCAGGCGGATCAGTACCAGGTGCCCGAAGTCCGGGAGCGTCGTGGCGTCCTCGTCGTCGATCGCATGGGAACGGGCCCGGAACGGCTGGGAAAGGGGCTGCTCAGTGGCTGGGGACGGTCCGGTGGAGGAGGACCGGGCCACAGTCGACGGGGCGCAGGTAGACGTCCACGGAACCCGGTCGGTCGGGGGCCGGGAAGACCAGGACC
>NZ_JAFLNG010000280.1 GCF_017427025.1 Streptomyces sp. FH025 | reverse complement strand
CGGTCCGGACGAAGTCCGGGTCGAAGTGGGCCAGCACGTCCGCCTTGACGTTGCCGAAGGCGGTCTGCGGCTTCGGTGCCACGCCCGCGTGGAAGGCCCGCAGGATGCCGCGCTTGAAGTCCGGGCGCGGGTGGGCGGCGACCACCGCGTCCCGGGCCGCCGGATCGAGCTCCGCGTACCCGACGCCGAGCACGTCCAGCTCCACCCCGGCCGTGGTCAGCGCGATCTCCGGCTCCATGAACTCCGGGATCCCGGGCGTGGTGTGCAGCGCGATCGCCTCCCACACCAGGCGCACCCGGCGCGCGTCCACCCCGTGCCCACGCAGGAACGCGGCCGCGGCCTCGGCGCCGTCCACCTCGAACCGCCGCCCGGACGCGTGGTGCTCCGGCCCCAGCCCGAGGTCGTGGAACATCGCGGCCAGGTAGAGCAGTTCGGGGTCGAAGTCGAGGCCCCGGCGCTCGCCCTGGAGGGCGCCGAAGAGGTAGACCCGGCGCGAGTGGTGGTAGAGCAGCTCGGTGGTGGCCGCGCGGACCAGCTCGGTGGCCTCGGTCGCGAGCCTGCTGTCGGGGATCCGCACCCCGGCGATGTCGGTGGTCATGAGGCGCTCCCGAGGGGTGCGGCGGTGTCCGCGTGGGCGACGGCGGCCGCGGCCAGGGCTCGGATCATCGGGTGGGCCCGGGTGCCGTCGCCGGACAGCTCGGGCTGGAACAGCGAGGCGAGGAAGAACGGGTGCTCCGGCAGCTCCAGGACGCGGACCTCGCCGGACTCGTCCGTACCGCTGAACCGCAGCCCGTGCGCGCGCAGCCGGTCCAGGTGGGCGGAGTTGAGGCCGTAGGCGCAGTGGTAGCGCTCCAGGGTGTGGGTGGCGCCGAGGGCGCGCTCGGCCAGGGTGCCGGGGGCGATCGCGATGGTGCCCTCGTGGCCGACCAGGGAGCAGGCGAGCGGGATGATCACCTGCTGTTCCTGCTCCTGGTCCGGGTTCTCCTCGCCGTGGACGGCCCCGGTGATGCCGCAGACGTTGCGGGCGTACTCCAGCACCGCGTGCTGGAACCCGCCGCAGGTGCCGAGGAAGGGGATGCCGCGCTCACGGGCGGTCCGGACGGCGGCCAGCGCGCCGGCCTCGCTGCGGTACGGGCTGCCGGGCAGCAGCCAGACGGCGTCGAAGCCGTCCAGCGCGCCGGGCGCTTCGGCGTCCCCGGTGGGGATCCAGTAGGCGTCCAGGACGAGCTGGTCGCGCTCGGCGAGGGCGTTCAGCAGGCCGGGGATGCGGGCGTGCGAGCGAACGGAGGGGGAGCGGTCGCCGACCAGGGCGACCCTCGGGGTCAGGTAGGTCATACGGCTATCCTGACCCCGCACCCGAGATCAGCGCCAACGATGATTTCTTACGTCTCGATCAGATCGGTTGATGTCCGCCGTGGATCCGCAGCAGCTGCGTACCTTCGTCACCGTCGCCCGCCTCGCCTCCTTCTCCGAGGCCGCCCGGGAGCTCGGCTACACCCAGTCCGCGGTCTCCCAGCAGATCGCCTCGCTGGAGGCCGACCTGGGGGCGGCCCTGCTGGTGCGCCGCCCGGTCGGCCCCACCGAGGCCGGGCGGCGGCTGCTGGAGCACGCTGCCCCGCTGCTGGTCCGCATGGAGGCGGCGCGCGCCGACGTCGCGCGCCTGGCCGGTGCCCCGAGCGCCCGCCTCGTGCTCGGCGCCACCCCGCTCGCGGTCGGAGAGGTTCTGGGGCGCGCGCTCGGCGAGGTGCGCCGGGCGTACCCGAGGGTGGAACCGGTCGTTCGGGTGCTCGCCCAGGACGTCCTGCCCGCCCAGGTCGCCACCGGCGAGGTCGACCTCGCGCTGATCGACGGCCTGGCCGCACCCAGCGACCCGCTGCCGCTGCCCGAGGTCGGCCCGCTGACCACCGTCGCGGTGGACGAACGGCCGGTCGCGGTCGCCCTCCCGGCCGGACACCCGCTGGCCGGCCGCACCGGGATCGCGCTCGCCGACCTGTCGGCCGCCCGTTGGCTGGACGCGCCCGACCTCACCCCGACCGCCGCCCGGCTGCGCGCGGTCGCCGGCGTCGACGGCTTCCGGCCGGCGGTCCGCTACCAGGGCACCGACCTGCGCGGACTGCTCACCCTGGTCGCCACCGGCCACGGACTCGCCCTGCTGCCCGAACCGGTACTGGTCGGGGCGCCCGGCATCGCCTGCGCGCCGATCACCGAGCCCCGCCTGGTGCACCGCACCGAACTCGTCCACGGCAGCCTCCCGGAGGGCCCGGCGGCGCTCCTGGCACGACTGCTGGACGGGTGACGCCCCGGAGGTTCTCAGACCGGCGTCGGGTGGCGCCAGGCCGAGAAGAGGGAGGCGGCAGGGTGCCAGGGTTGATGGCCAGTCGGCCGAGAACGACTTGGACTGTCAGTCGCCTGTGCGAGTCTTCGAGGAGCCGCCGGGGCGGACCGAATCGCCATGCTGTGGAGAACGCATGACGACACGACAGGAGAAAGCGGAGGGTGTCGGACACGTTCGGTACACCTACCGCCTGCGCGTGTCGGCAACTGCCCTCGCCGCGCTCGAAGCCGAGTGGGGCCGGTGCCGGTGGATCTGGAACGAGTGCGTCGCCAAGTCCCGTCAGCGGCACATCGCCAACCGTACCCGCCCTGATAGCTCTCCGAAGCTGACCTGCGGTCCGGCCGAGCTGGACAAGATGCTGACCGAAGCCCGAGCCACTCTGGAATGGTTGCGCGAAGGCGCCTCAGTGCCACAACAGCAAACCATCCGTGACTTCGCCCAGTCCCGCGCCAAGGCGATCAAGGACATCAAGACGATGCTGCCCGCGCGGCAGCGTACCGGGATGCCGAGGCACAAGAGGCTCAAGGATGCCCGGCCATCCCTGAACTACACCAAGCGCGGGTTCCGCCTCAAGGACGGACGCCTACACCTGGCAGGCGGGATCGCGCTGACAGTGGTGTGGTCGCGGGAACTCCCTGTCGAACCGTCGAGCGTGCGGGTCTACCGAGACACCCTGGGCCACTGGTATGCCTCGTTCGTCGTACCCGCGAAGGTCGAACCGCTGCCCGCCACGGGCGCGGTGATCGGTATCGATTGGGGCGTCAAGGAGACCGCGATCACCACCAGCGACGCGCACGACCTTTCGCACTCCGAATGCGGACGCAAGGCCGCCGCCGCGCTGGCAAAGTACCAGCGGCGCATGGCGCGGCGCAGACCGCCGAAGGGCAAGCCTGCGTCCAAGGGCTACCGGCGCGCGCAGCGGCAGGCGGCGAAGTTGCAAAAGAAGGTCGCCCGGCAGCGTCAGGACACTGGCCGGAAGTGGGCCAAGGCCGTCGCCCGTGACCACGACCATATCGCTGTGGAGGACTTCCGCCCGAGGTTCCTCGCCAAGACCACCATGGCCAAGAAGGCTGCCGACGCTGCGATCTCAGCGACCAAGACCTCGCTGTTGGAGATGGCCCGCAAGCATGGCCGGACCGTGCATCTGATCCACTCCGCGCACACCACGATGGACTGCTCGAACTGCGGGGCGAGAGCCAAGCACCGCATGCTGCTGTCCGTGCGCACCTACACCTGTACCGCGTGTGGATTCTCATCCCCCAGGGACAAGAACTCCGCCCGCGTGATGCTCGTCCGGGCAGGTCTGATCCCGGTTGGCGTTGAGTGCGTAAGACGCGGCTGCCCGTAGGGCAGCTACGCGGTATGAGTCAGAAATCCCCTTCCGGCACTCAGAATTCGCCTGCCGGTGGAGGAGCAGTCAAGTCCTGGGTCTGACGGCGGCCGTACGGATGGTGCTGTCATGGGCACAGTCGCCCGGCATCCGGCCGGGCCGGCCCAGGAGAGCGCAACCATGATGCTCCGTCAGCGTCTCACCGTCGTCGCCGCGGCGGCCACCCTGGCGGCCGCCGGGCTCGCCGCCGGCACGGCCCAGGCCGCCGCCCCGGCGAAGTCCGCGCCCGCCAAGTCGGGTTCGCTCGCAGCGAGTTGTTCGCAGGCGTACCTGCCGCTGCCCGACCCGTCCTGCACGCCCGGCGCGTACAACCCGGACGTCACGCAGGCCACCATCGGCCAGACCATCTGCGTCTCCGGCTGGACCGCCACCGTGCGTCCGCCGACCAGCTACACCAACGCGCTCAAGACGCAGCAGATAGCGCAGTACGGCTACGCCGACACCAACCTGTCGGACTACGAGGAGGACCACCTCGTCCCGCTGGAGCTCGGCGGCGCGCCGCGCGACCCGCGCAACCTGTGGCCCGAGCCGCGCTACGGCAACCAGCCGGCGCAGAGCAAGGACTCGGTCGAGACCAAGCTCAAGAACGCGGTGTGCGGCGGCAGAGTCAGCCTCGACGCCGCCCGCAGCGCGATCGCCGGCGACTGGACCACGGCGCTCAGCCGCCTGGGGCTGTGACCGCCTGACGGCGTGAGCGGGTGAGGGCGTGCGCCGCCCGGTCCGTCCGGTCCCCTGTGCCGGACGGGCCGGGCGGCCGTCTGTGGGTGGTGAGCGCCTACCAGCGCGGCTGACGAGCTCTCAAGTGCTCGGTACCGGCACTCGACATGACTCTTCCCTTCCCCCGTGGCGTGCCGCCGTCCGGCCTCCCGGCCCCTGTGATCAAGGGGCTGGTCAGCGGCGTTTGCGTCGACGGCGGTCGAAATTTATGCCACGGCAGCGCCGGGAGCAAAGCGGGATTCCGCCGGAGAAGGACCCGGACGTCGCAGTTGCAGCGCTCCGGTGGTGAATGTGTGTGCGGGCGGGTCGGAGACCATGTGTGAACCAGGGTGGCCGCCGCAGGTGTGAGGTGAGCAACGACGCGCCACTCTGATCGCCTAATCTCCGGTTCTTGCAACGGGACTGTCAGTGGATCACCTCGTTCGCCTCGGCGACTCCGCGTGCCGGGTGACAAGGCCCCGGCAGTCGCCTACGCCAAGGATTTCTCCCGCCGGCCCGAGCACCCCAACCGGGTCATCTGACCTGCGGTGTCGCCGCACCCCGCCGACGGCGCGGCGGCATCGGCGGCCGTCGGGGATGCGGAGCCACGTGCTTCCAGTGGCTGGAGGTCACTGACACCTGTCGGCCACTGTGCCTATAGTGCGTGTTCGACGCGGCGTTCGAGTTGGGGGACTCGGGGCTAAAAAGCTTCTGTCAGGGGGGACTTGATGGTTGATCTTGATTTTGAGCGGCGAATGAATCCATGGCTCTTCGACAGTGCCGGGAACCTGACGGAGGCGGCGAAGAAGCAGTTCCCCGACCTGGCGGCTGCGGCCTCCGGGACTGCGGCACCTGCCTACGCGCCGAGCGCGCAGTCGGCCGGCCCGACCGTAACGGTGAGCGTGGAGGCGCTGACTCGGGCAGCGACCAATGTCGACACCCTGAAGACGAAGTTCGCGCAGGCGTGCAAGCAGCCCTCGGCTCACACATCCGCGGCTGAGGGCCTCCCGGCCGGCTGGGCGCTGAGGGCGGCGATAGCTACCGCGAACAGCGTGTGGACCGATCAGGTCAAGGCACTGGAGGGCGCGATCGGACAGCTGGCCGAGGCACTGCGCACCAACGCGGGGAACTACGCACGTGCGGAGCACGCGAACGCGCAGAACTTCGGGATGAGCTGAGTCGGGAATGAACTTCGAAGAGCTGAGGCATGCCCAGATATCGAGCCTCGACACCCTGGCCGGCGACTACGAGGCCATGGTCAGGAACTGGGGGTTCTCCACGGAGCTGACCGGGGACGTGATCACCCCTCTGCAAGGGTCCGGCTGGAGCGGGCAGGCGGCCGAAGCGGCAGCGCAGAGCATCACGAACATCCGCAATGAGATCGACGCGGCCTTCGAGGAGGCCAGCGGCATCGCGAAGGCGCTGCGGGACGCTCACACGGAGATCGCCGGGGCCCGGTCCGACCTCGAAGCGGCGATCCGGTCGGCCACCGACCAGAAGATGACGGTGGACAGCGGCGGTTCCGTTCACTGGCCCGCGGCGACCGGGCCGGAGAAGAACGATCCGGAGTACGCGACGTCATATCGCAACAAAGCAACGGCCGTTGCGGAGGCGATCGCGAAGGCGCTGGCCCGGGCGAGCGAGGCGGACGCCGCGGCCGCGACCGCCCTCGCGGCGGACACCGGCAGCGACCGGACCGCGTTCAACAAGAAGCCCCTGGGAGGGGCGGCGGAGCAGGAGGCGAAGCAGGCGGTCGACCTGATGAGGCTCGGGGACAAGGCGAGCCCGACGCAGATCCAGCAACTCGAAGCGCTGCTGAAGGCACACTCCGGCGACCGGGGCTTCGCGACGGCCTTCTACACCTCGCTCGGCCCGGAAGGGTTCCTGAAGGTGTACGGATCGATGGCCGAGTACAGCGGCTATTACGGCAGTGAGGCAACGAAGAAGATCCTCACCGCGATGCAGGCGGACCTCGGTCTCACCCTCGCCACGGCGACGAACGGGGACAAGCAGCCGCACCTCACGGAGGAATGGCAGGCCGGGCTGCGCAAGGCCGGTGCCACCCAGTACCGGCTGCTCCCCGAGCAGTTGCAGGGCGGAAACCCCTACGGGTACCAGATCCTCTCCAACATCCTTCGAACCGGCACGTACGACCCGCACTTCCTCAATCCGATCGTCGAGCACATGACCCAGCTCAGCGCGGAGAACCCGGGGCGCTGGGAGGACGCCGTCAGCAAGGGCGGCGTTCCGATCGCGGAGGCGTTCTTCCTCGGCAAGGACGGGTCGGGCATGAATCCGTTGTCGGGAGCTCTGGAAGGGCTCGGTCACAGCCCTGCGGCGGCGACGAAGTTCTTCCACGACCCGGCGACCGTCTACAACGAGGACGGCACGGTCAAGGCCACCGGCCAGCTGAACACCTACCTGAAGCAACTGACCGGCGCCGGGGTCAACTCCATCCTCCAGGACTTCCAGCCGGACCACGGCCCGCACTTCACGGCCGCACCGCAGGAAGCGCTCGCACTGGGACACGCGCTGGAAGCGGCAACGACCGGGAGGCCGTACGACGTGACGGACGGCCCGATGCCCGTGCACACGACGGAGATGAGCGCGGTGATGAAGGAGGTGACGGACCGGTTCGGGAACACGGACGGGCCGGGGCTGCTGAAGAAGGGCGGGCTGTTCGAGAACATGGACTCCAGCTTCGGGCACATGATGGCCTCGTACATGGGCGACGTTCAGACGGCGGTCGACCACAACAACCACGCCCTGCCGCTCAACGGAGCCGCAGCGAGCCTGGATCAGGGGGCCGTGCAGAAGCTGCTCGGCGCCCTCGGCCGCAACCCGGACGCCTACGGCACGATCGCGCAGGCGCAGCAGGCCTACACCACGGCCTACCTCCAGGACATCATGTCGCACAAGGACAGGTACGGAGAGCTGTTCGGCGAGGCCATCACGAACGCCTCGCGTCCGGGGGGCGAGGTGGCCGGCATCCTCACGGCCGTTGCGACGGACGAGGTCTACAACCAGAAGCAGCAGGAGATGGCCGCGTACAACAAGAGCGTCGATGACAAGGTCGGGTGGGCCAAACAGGTGTGGACGGCCACTGCGGGCAAGGCATTTGGGGAGATCCCTGGGGCTGACAAGGTCTTGGCGGTGCCCACCGACAGCATTTTCAAGCTCATTGCGGATGGCTACCACATCGATACATATGCGACCGACTTCGCGGCAGACTCCTACAACAACGGGCGGAATGCCGCGGCGGGCGCGGCAGAGGCGGCGATCAAGGAAGCAGCCACCGGCAAGGGGCTGGATCAGGTCTACCTGGAGACGCTGGCGACCACGGCAGCCAATGGAACGAAACAGGGATTGGCGGACGGGGTCGTTCTGACGAGGGCGATCAATGCCTGAGACACCGGCTGGGATCTTCGATGCCGATGCCCGGGCTCGGAGGGGCTGGCGACCGCGGCGTCGTGCGGTGCTGGCGGCGGTGCTGGCGGTGGTCGTCGGAGTGGCTGGTGGATTGTGGTGGTGGGCGTCGAGGGATCCCTTGACGTTGCCCGCGAGTGCCTGCTGGTCGCTGGTGGACCACAGTGACCTCCGAGCGCTGGCGGGAGACGCTGGCGGGACGTTCACGGTGGGGCATGCGTCTGACGGTCGGGACGACGATGGTTCGCAGTTCACGCCAGGTGTGAGGACACAGATGTGCGTGGTCCAAGGGAACCAGCGTGTGCTGCTGGCGCTCGATGTCCGAGGAATGACCGAGGTCTTCTTTCACAGCGAGTACGAGCTGGGGCACAGGCCGGCGAGAGCGGACCCGGAACGGCAGTTGGACCTGGGCCCCGACCTCAAGACATGGGTGGCCGGTGGTGCGGTTCGGCTGGCCTTCCGGTGCGACAACCTGGTCACCAGGGACCAGGGCGTCGTCGCCTTGGAGATCTGGGTGCAGGAGGACGGCCGGATCTCCGCCGTCAAGAGCCCAGCGGCTCAACAGGCCCGGCTGGACATCGCGCTGAGAGTCGCGAAGAAGTCGGCCGAATGGTCGCTCCCGTGCCTGAACAAGGTCACCTTCCCGGACCGGGCGACGGCACCTCTGCTCTAGGCGTGGGCGCCCGGGACGCCGAGTTGGGCGGCGAGCCAGGGGAGGGCCTGGGCGAAGGTCGCGGCGCCGGTCTGCCAGGTGTGTTTGCCGGAGCCGACCGTGGCGGTGGTGCGGATGCCGTCCTTCTTGGCGGCCGCGTCCAGGGCCTTGGCGGACTCGATCTGGCCGTGCTCCTCGTCGCCCTGGCCGAAGTAGCCGGAGACGCCCTGGTACTTGGGGTGGTGGGCGAGGACGGTCAGCGGGTCGTGGGCGGCCCAGGCCGCGGCGTCGCCGCCGTACAGCTCCTGGACGGTGTGGTCCTTGTCGCCGATGAACGGTCCCTTGTCGCCGGAGAAGTCGCCGAAGTGGGTGAAGACGTCGGGGTGTTCGACGACCAGGTCGAAGGCGCAGGTGCCGCCCATCGACCAGCCGGCCACGCCCCACTTGTGCGGGTCGGTGGCGGCGTTGAAGGTCTTCTGGACGAACGGCGGGACGTCCTTGAGGAGGTGGCTCTCGGAGTTGCCGTGCGGGCCGTCCACGCATTCCGTGTCCACCCGGAAGCCGCCGGTGGCGTCCACGAACACCAGGATCGGCGCGAAGCCGTTGTGCTTGGCGGCGAACGCGTCGGCGGTCTTGACGGCGTTCCCGGAGCGGATCCAGTTGTCCGGCGCCGCGAACTCGCCGCCGATCATCTCCAGCACCGGCAGCTTGGGCCGGGTCTGGCTGCGGAACCAGGCCGGCGGCAGGTAGACCAGCTCCTGGCGGTGGGCGAAGCCGCTCGCCGTGTCCGGTGTGTCGACCTGGACGATGCGGCCGGTCTTGGTCTTGCCGTGGATCTCGGCCAGGTCGGCCACGGTGATCTGGTCCGGCAGCGGCTGCCCGCTGAGCTCGCCGATCGCGTCGTCCAGCGTCGGGTAGTAGCC
>NZ_JAFLNG010000028.1 GCF_017427025.1 Streptomyces sp. FH025 | reverse complement strand
GGCGAAGCGGCGGGCGAGCCGTTGTTCGGCGGCGGTGACCAGTGGTTCCAGCAGCGGCAGCGAGAGCAGCACCAGCAGCCCGGCGGCCCAGCCGGCCAGCACGTCGGTGACCCAGTGGGTGCCCAGGTAGACGGTGGTCAGGCCGATCGAGCAGGCGGTGGCGGCGGCGATCACCGCGCCGGTTCGCCGCCAGCGGACGGCCAGGTAGGCGAGCACGCCCCAGGTGACCACGGCGTTCGCGGTGTGCCCGGACGGGAAGATGGTGCCGCCGGAGAACAGCTCGGGGGAGCCGACGTACTGGGCGTAGTGCGGGCCGAGCCGGCCTGTGACGATCTTGACCGCGCCGACCGTGACGTTGAGCAGCAGCAGGGCGACGCCCATGACCAGCAGCGGGCGCAGCCGGCCGAGCCGGTGGGCCCGCCAGGCGAGCCAGGCGAAGGCGGCGATGGCGCTGGGTCCGCGCTGTCCGGCGATCACCCAGGTGTCGAGCAGCGGCTCCAGCCGGGGCCACCGCTCGTACGGGCGCATCAGGCGGACCGACCAGTCGAGGTCGACCAGGTCGGTGTTGAGCAGCACGCCGGCCAGCACCAGGAGGTAGACGCCGAGGGTCGCGGCGAGCAGGGCGGCCCGGCGCCGGCTCAGCGGAGGCCAACCGGGCTCCCGGAGGTGGTGGCCGACCGGATCGGGGGTGCGGTCGGGGCTCCGGAGTTCCCGGCGAACGGGTTCGGCGGTGAGGCGTTCCGGCTCGCGTTGCGGAAAGCGGGCAGTGGTACTTCTGGATTGCACGGGGGTGACCTTACCCATCAGACCGGGGCTATTCAGGTGGTAATTGTCATTATCCCGGGAAATCGACAATTGGGTCACCTCGGGGCGGTCCGGGGAGTGATTACCAGTATTTCAGGATCGAATGTCAGTGTGGTCTTCGAATGATTCTGCAAAAGTCCCGGTAAAGGGAAAGGAGTGGGAAGCCGGTGCGCCCGGCTTCCCACTCCGTGGTAACCCTGTGTAGGTTCCGTGCTCAGTCGAGGGGGCCGCCCGCGACGTAGATCACCTGTCCGGAGACGAAGCCGGAGCCCTCGCTGGCGAGGAACGAGATGGTGTGGGCGACGTCCTCAGGCTGTCCGACCCGCTGGACCGGGATCTGGGAGGCCGCGGCCCGCTTGAAGTCTTCGAAGTCCATGCCGACTCGGGCCGCGGTCGCTGCTGTCATGTCCGTGGCAATGAAGCCGGGGGCGACGGCGTTGGCGGTGATGCCGAACTTGCCCAGCTCGATGGCCAAAGTCTTGGTGAAGCCCTGCAGCCCGGCCTTGGCCGCCGAGTAGTTGGCCTGGCCGCGGTTGCCCTGGGCGGAGGAGGAGGACAGGTTGACGATGCGGCCGAAACCGGCGTCGACCATGTACTTCTGCACCGCGCGGGTCATCAGGAAGGCGCCGCGCAGGTGCACGTTCATGACCGTGTCCCAGTCGGACTCGGACATCTTGAAGAGGAGGTTGTCGCGCAGTACGCCCGCGTTGTTGACCAGCACGACGGGGGCGCCGAGCTCCGCGGCCACGCGGTCGACGGCGGTCTGGACCTGCCCGGCGTCCGAGACGTCGGCGCCGACGGCCAGCGCCCGGCCGCCGGCGGCCGTGATCCGGTCGACGGTGTCCTTGCAGGCCGCCTCGTCCAGGTCCAGGACGGCGACCGCGTAGCCGTCGGAGGCCAGTCGGAGGGCGGTGGCGGCGCCCAGGCCGCGGGCGGCGCCGGTGACGACGGCGACCCGAGGGGCGGTGTTCTGGTCGGTCATGCTGGCTCTCGTCTCTCTCGGGGTTGCCTCCGGGGGAGAGCGCCCCCGGAGAGGGTGGCCACACCCTACCGGCGGGTAGTGGGGGCGGCCAGGGTGGAGAGACGCAGGTGACGGTCGGTAAGGACCGACCGGTCGGCTTTCTGCTGAGAACGGGTTACTGCAAGGGCGTCGCAGCGACTAAATATGCCAATGTTGCCGAACCTGCGTCTACTATCCGCCCCTGCCTGCCAGCAAGGGCCAGCCGTTTGTATAGTGTCCGCCAGCAGCCACCGGCTGCACGGCTGGAGCGCCCTCCCTCATAGCTGGACGCCCACTCGCCGTTACTGCCCCACCCGGGTGTCCCACACACACCGGGTGTGACATCGGGACGGATACATGGTGCTGGGGGAGATCCCGACAACCCGCGTGTCCGCGCGACTGCAACAGTCGCCCGGCCACCTCATTCGTGTTGCACAGCAGGTTCACACCCGGCTGTGGTCCGAACACGTCGGAGCCGATCTCACGGCTCCGCAGTTCGCTGTCCTGCTGGTGCTCGCCCTGGAACCGGGTGCGGACCAGCGGACCGTCGGCGAGCGTGCCTCGCTCGACAAGGCCACGATGGCCGAGATGGTCGCGCGGCTGGTCCGCCGCGGCCTGGTGCTGCGAAGGCGCGACCCGGCCGACGGCCGGCGCAAGCTGCTCGCTCTCTCGCAGAGCGGCGCCCAGGCGGTGCGCGAGGCCACCGGTGGTGTGGTCCGCGTGCAGCGCGTGCTCTTCGAGCCGCTCACGCCGGAGGAGCAGATCGAGATCGTCCGGGTGATGGCCAAGATAGCCAGGCTGGAGCCCGCCGCGGTCGCGGTCTTCTCGGACGCGCGTCCGATACTGGACGCCCAGCGGGCGATCGGCTACCTGATCAGGGTCGGCCAGCAGGTGCACACCAAGCTCTGGTCGGAGCACGTCGGCGCGGAGCTGACGGCCCCGCAGTACGCGGTGCTGGACGCCCTGGAGCTGGAACCGGGCGCGGACCAGCGCACGGTCGGCGAGCTGGCCTCGCTGGACAAGGCCACGATGGCCGAGATGGTCAGCCGACTGGTGCGCCGCGGTCTGGTGCAGCGCCGGCGTGACCCCTCGGACGGGCGGCGCAACCTGCTCTCGCTCTCACCCGCGGGCCAGGACCTGCTGCACCGCTCGGCCGCGGGTGTGGCCGAAGTCCAGCGGCTGCTGCTCGCCCCGCTGCCGGAGGAGGAGCACGAGGCCGCACTCGCGCTCATCGCCAAGGCGGCCAGGCTTTAGCTCAAGCCTTGGTAACTTCAGCCAAAACGATTCGCCAAAGCTCTTGAGGGCTACGGCGGTTGGCGCAAGGCTGTTGATGTAGGGCCTGTTGGTGCGGGACTTGTTGGTGCGAGACCCGTGGATGCGGGGCGTCGACGCAAGGCCGCGGTTGTAGAGCCGTGGCTGTCGGCTCGGCGAATCCGTGCACGCCGAAGCACCGCCCGCCCCTGAGTGGGGCGGGCGGTACTTCGATATGAGTGATGGTCAGGGGCGTCGGATCGTGATCGCCGACGCCCCGACGCCCGACCTCAGTTCCAGTCGAACTCCTGCGGGTCGGGACCGATCCGCTTGCCGGTGGCGACCGTGGCGATCGCCGCGAGGTCCTCGGCGTCCAGCTCGAAGCCGGTGACGTCCAGGTTCTCCCGGATGCGGGACGGGGTGACCGACTTCGGGATGGCGATCACGCCGTTCTGCAGGTGCCAGCGGAGCACCACCTGGGCGACCGTGCGGCCGTGCTTCTCGGCGGTCCTCACCAGGGCCGGCTCGGCGAGCAGCTCCCCGCCCTGGCCCAGCGGGCTCCACGCCTCGGTGGCGATGCCGTGCCGGGCGTGGAAGGAGCGCAGCTCCTCCTGCGGGAAGTACGGGTGCAGCTCGACCTGGTTCAGCACCGGGACGACCTCGGCCTCGTCGACCAGGCGGGTCAGCTGCTCCTGGCCGAAGTTGGAGACGCCGATCGACCGGACCCGGCCGTCAGCCTTCAGCTGTTCGAGGGCCTTCCAGACGTTCAGGTAGCTGCCGTGCATCGGGCGCGGCCAGTGGATCAGGTAGAGGTCGATGTACTCCAGGCCGAGCTTGGCCAGCGAGGCGTCGAACTCGCGCAGCACCGCGTCGCGGCCCTGCTCGCCGGACCAGTCGCGGGTGCCGGAGTTCCACAGCTTGGTGGTGACGTAGAGGTCCTCGCGGGCGAGGCCGCCCGCCAGCGCCTCGCGGATCGCCTGGCCGGTGCCGGCCTCGTTCTCGTAGATCGCCGCGGTGTCGATCGAGCGGTAGCCCGCCTCGATCGCGGTGCGGACGGCGGGGGTGGCCTCGCTGTCCGGAACCTGCCACACGCCGAAGCCGAGCTGGGGGATCTGGGCGCCGTCGTTCAGGGTGACGCTGGGGATGTTGCTCACGGGAAGGGATGCCCTCCTGGTCGTTCACTGGTACCGGTGGGGCCAACCGGGGCCCCGGAGCGATTGTTCCCGCCGTTCGGGGGAATCTCGGGCGAACCTCGGCGAACTCCTGCCGGGGCGTGTCGTGACGGCACCCGGCGGGCCCTGACGGCTGGTGGGGCGTCGGCGGCGAGCCGGTGCCGGCGGGTGATGGGTCGGCGGATCCGCCCTGAGCCGGCGGGCCGGCGAAAAACCTGTTGCGCGGATCACAGTCGGCTTGGCAGGCTCGCGGTCATGACCTCCTGAGATCCGGGCCCTTCGTGCCCTTCCCGTGTCCGTCCGGCACCTCCTCCGGACACACCGCCGCCGCGCCGCCGTCGTGCCGTGCGGCCGCCGCCCGCGCCCTGTCGCGTGAGCCGGGCCGCCTCTCCGTACGGCCCGTGCCCGAATGCGCCGCCGCACCTTCGCACCCTCCCCGCACCTCTGCGCCTCCCCGCAGCCTCCCCATCGGAGTGTCATGCCGCTCTTCCCTCTGCTCACCCCGTTGCCGTTGGCCGACCCCGGCCGTCCGGATCTCTCCTCGCCCATGGCCTTCCTGCGCTGGCTGCAGCGCGCCCAGCGGCGCGGGCAGGTGCTCGCCACCTGCTGGGCCCTGGTGGAGATGGGCGCCCAGGCCGCGATGCCGGTGGCGCTCGGCCACGGCGTGCAGGCCGCCGTCGACGGCGAGGCCGCCGGGATCTGGCGGGCCGGCGCGCTGGCGCTGCTGCTGTCCGCGGCGGCCGCGCTCGGCGCCGTGATGCTGCACCGGCAGGCGGTCTGGAACTGGATCCATGCGGCCTGCCACGTACGGCAGTTGGTGGCCGGTCAGGCCTCGCACCTCGGGGCCGGGCTGTCC
Source organism: Streptomyces sp. FH025 (assembly GCF_017427025.1). Lineage (GTDB taxonomy): Bacteria > Actinomycetota > Actinomycetes > Streptomycetales > Streptomycetaceae > Kitasatospora. The sequence continues at coordinate 21,742 of NZ_JAFLNG010000028.1, read as the reverse complement.
CGGAGGATCGCCACCGGCGAGGTGGTCGCGGTCGGCAGCGGGGACGTCGAACGGATCGGCTGGTACGTCGAACTGGTCGCCAGGGTCCGGGCGGCGGTGATCGTCTGGCTGGCCGTCAGTTCGGTGGTGCTGGTGGTCGAACCGGTGCTCGGCATCGGTGTGCTGCTCGGCGTCCCGGTGCTGGCCGCCTCGGTCTGGCCGCTGATCGGGCCGTTCGAGCGGCGGTACGAGAAGCAGCGCGCACTCGGCGGCAAGGCCACCGAGCTGGCCGCCGACACGGTGGCCGGACTGCGGGTGCTGCGCGGCATCGGCGGCGAGGAGCTGTTCCTGGACCGGTACCGGGAGGCCTCCCAGAAGGTCCGGGCGGCGGCGGTACGCTCGGCCCGGCTCTGGTCGCTGATGCAGGCTCAACAGGTGCTGCTGCCCGGGCTGTTCGTGGTCGCGGTGACGTGGTACGGCGCCCGGCTGGCGGTCTCCGGCGAGCTCGCCGTGGGCACCCTGATCGCGGTGTACGGCGCGACGGCCTTCCTGGCCGCGCCGCTGCGGATCCTGGGCGAGGCGGCGCACGCCTGGAGCGTCGCCCGGGTCTCGGCCGGGCGGGCCGTGCGGGTGCTCTCGCTCACCCGGACCAGCGGCACGGCCGAGGCCGTACTGGTCAGGCCGGGCAAGTCCGATCTGTACGACCCGCGGACCGGGCTGACGGCCCGGGCCGGCGAGCTGACCGCGGTGGTCTGCGGGGACCCGGACTTCGCCGGGGCGCTCGCCGAGCGGCTCGGCGGGCACGTCCCGCTCGCCGAGGGCGAGGCGGAGCAGCCCTCCGTCCGGCTCGGCGGCACGGAGTTGGACGCGGTGCCGCTGGCCGATGCCAGGGCAGCGGTGCTGGTCCACGACAAGGAACCGGTGCTGCTCTCCGGAACGTTGGCCGAACTGCTGGACATCCCGTCATCGGGCCGGGTCTCGGCGGCCGAGGCACTGGCCGCCGCCCGCTCCGAGGACGTGCTGGAGGCGTTGGCGGACGGCTCGCCGGACTGCGGGGGCGACCCGATGCGTGCGCGGATCACCGAACGCGGCCGCTCGCTCTCCGGCGGGCAGCGCCAGCGGCTCGCCCTGGCCCGCGCGCTGCTGGCGGATCCGCCGGTCCTGGTGCTGGACGAGCCGACCAGCGCCGTGGACGCCCACACCGAGTCCCGGATCGCCACCGGGCTGCGGGACACCCGGGCGGGACGCACCACCGTGGTGTTCGCGACCAGCCCGCTGCTGCTCGACCAGGCCGACCGGGTGGTGCTGCTGCGGGACGGCCGGGTGGCCGCGGCCGGCCGGCACCGCGAGCTGATGCGCACCGAGCCGACCTACCGGGCGGTGGTCATCCGGGGTGAGGACGCCGCCCAGCCGGTGGGTGAGGCCGTATGAGCACCGTCGCCAACCGCCCTGCCACGCACCCGAGGAGTACGTCATGAAGCCCCCCGTCCAACAGGAGCAGGGGCCGGCCACCACCCTGCCGGTCGGTTCCCCGGCCGCCGTGCGCGCGTACCTGTGGCTGCTCGGGCGGCGGCACCGGCGCGGGTTCTCCGCGGTGGTGGCGCTGCACTCGGGGGCCACCCTGGCCGGGCTGGTCGGGCCCTGGGTGCTCGGCAACCTGGTCGAGTCGCTGGCCACCGGCACCGCCGGGGCCGGCATCGCGGTGGCGATCGGCTGGTACCTGCTGGCGCTGGTGGCGCAGGCCGCCTTCACCGGCTGGTCGCGGATGCGCGGCGCGGTGCTCGGTGAGCGGGTGCTGGCCGACCTGCGCGAGGACTTCCTGGTCCGCTCGGTCGCGCTGCCGACCGGCGTGCTGGAGCGGGCCGGCACCGGGGACCTCGTCTCCCGGGGCACCACCGACATCGACCGGCTGGACAAGTCGGTGCGCGAGGCGGTGCCCGAACTGGCCGTCGCCGTGGTGTCCCTGCTGATGGTGCTCGGCGCCCTGCTGGTCACCTCGCCGCTGCTGGCGCTGAGCTCGCTGGTCGGGCTGCCGCTGCTGCTGGCCACTTCCCGCTGGTACTTCCGGCGCGCGCCGCAGTCCTACCGCAACGAGGCGGCCGGGTACGCCGCCGTGAGCAATGTGCTGGCCGAGACGGTGGACGCCGGGCGGACGGTCGAGGCGCTGCGGCTGGGCGAGGAGCGGGTCCGGCTGACCGACCGCAAGCTGCGTGAGTGGCTGGCCTGGGAGCGTTACACCCTGTGGCTGCGCTCGGTCTGGTTCCCGACCATCGACGCGGTCTACACCCTGGCGGTGCTGACCACCCTGATGGTCGGCGGCCTGCTCACCCTCAAGGGTTGGATCACCGTCGGTCAGTTGACCACCGGCGTGCTGTACGCGCAGATGCTGATCGGCCCGGTGGACCTGATCCTGCGCTGGTACGACGAGCTGCAGATCGGGCAGGCCTCACTGGCCAGGCTGGTCGGTGTGCGCGAGGTGCCGGAGCATGAGGGGGACGAGTCCGCCCGCCCGGACGGCCGCCGGGTCGAGGCCCGGGAGGTCCGCTTCGGCTACCGCGAGGGCGCGGACGTGCTGCACGGCATCAGCCTGGACGTCGCCCCGGGCAGCCGGGTCGCGCTGGTCGGGCCGTCCGGGGCGGGCAAGTCCACCCTCGGGCGACTGCTGGCCGGGATCTACGCGCCCGGCCGGGGCAGCGTCACCCTCGGCGGGGCGGCGCTGTCCCGGATGCCCGCCGAGCGGGTGCGCGCGGAGGTCGCCCTGGTCAACCAGGAGCACCACGTGTTCGTCGGCACCCTGCGGGACAACCTGCGGCTGGCCGCGCCCGAAGCGGACGACACCGAGCTGCGGTCCGCGTTGGACGCGGTGGACGCCGGGGCCTGGGTGGACGCCCTGCCGGAGGGCCTGGACACCGAGGTCGGCTCGGGCGGCGCCACGTTGACCCCGCCGCAGGCCCAGCAGTTGGCCCTGGCCCGGCTGGTACTGGCCGACCCGCACACCCTGGTGCTGGACGAGGCCACCTCGCTGCTGGACCCGCGCGCCGCCCGGAACCTGGAGCGCTCGCTCTCCCGGGTGCTGGAGGGCCGCACGGTCATCGCGATCGCCCACCGGTTGCACACCGCGCACGACGCGGATGTGATCGCGGTGGTCGAGGGCGGGCGGATCAGCGAGTACGGCAGCCATCCGGAGCTGGTCGCGGCCGGCGGCCCGTACGCGGCGCTCTGGCGCTCCTGGCGGGACGAGGGGTAACGGGGCGGGGTCGCGGAGCGCCAGGGGCGAAGATCGGTAAACCCGTACGGGGCTGGATTGACCCGTACGGGTTACTCCGCTGCACGTAAGGGCGCGTAACCGGGCAAATCGGCCGCTCGGACAGCAGACTGCTCCGGTGACCAAGATTTCAGACGGCTCGTCCCGACCCCAGCGCAGCGAGATCGGCGGGATCCCCACCCGGTACATCGGGATCGGCGTGATCGTGATCCTCGCGGTGTGGTTCCTGTTCGCCAACCTCGACAGGGTCAAGATCCAGTTCTGGGTGTTCACCGTCACCGCGCCGCTCTGGATCTCGCTGCTGACCACCCTGATCGCCGGTGTGGTGCTGGGTTGGTTGCTGAAGGGGCGGCGCGGCCGGTGACCGCCGCTCCCGGGCCGGCCCCCGCCGGCCCCTCGGCCTTCACCCCGTTGATCGAGATGCGCGGGGTCGACAAACACTTCGGCGACCTGCACGTGCTGCGGAACATCGAGCTGACGGTCGGCCGCGGCGAGGTCGTCGTGATCATCGGCCCCTCCGGCTCCGGCAAGTCCACGCTGTGCCGGGCGATCAACCGGCTGGAGCCGATCGAGCGGGGCACCATCCTGATCGACGGCCAGCCGCTGCCCGCGGAGGGCAAGGGGCTGGCCAGGCTGCGCGCCGAGGTCGGCATGGTGTTCCAGTCCTTCAACCTGTTCGCGCACAGGACCGTGCTGCAGAACGTCTCGCTCGCCCAGATCAAGGTCCGCGGCCGCCCGAAGGCGGAGGCGGACGCCAAGTCCCGCTCGCTGCTGGAACGGGTGGGCCTCGCGACGCAGGCCGACAAGTACCCGGCCCAGCTCTCCGGCGGCCAGCAGCAGCGGGTCGCGATCGCCCGCGCGCTGGCGATGGACCCCAAGGCGCTCCTGTTCGACGAGCCGACCTCGGCACTCGACCCCGAGATGATCAACGAGGTGCTGGACGTCATGCGCCAGCTCGCGAGCGAGGGCATGACGATGGTCGTGGTCACCCACGAGATGGGTTTCGCCCGGGCGTCGGCGAACCGGGTGGTGTTCATGGCCGACGGACGGATCGTCGAGGACCGCGCCCCGGAGGAGTTCTTCAGCGCCCCCGAGAGCGAGCGCGCCCGGGACTTCCTGTCCAAGATCCTGAAGCACTGAGGCGGCGCCGTGACCCGTCAGACGACGCCCACCGCGCGGACCCGCAAGCGCCTGCTCGCCGCCGTCCTGCTGCTCGCCGCCCTGGCGAGCGGCTGCGGCAAGCCCGGCACCCCGCCGCCCAAGGGCCCGCAGCCCAGCGCCCTGCCCACCTACCAGGTGCAGGACGCCTCCTCGATCACCGGCTCGCCGACCCTGGACGCCGCCCGCAGTCGGGGCCACCTGGTGGTCGGCGCCAAGGAGGACCAGCCGTACCTGGGCCAGAAGAACCCGGCCACCGGCGTGTACTCCGGCTTCGACATCGAGATCGCCAAGATGGTCGGCGCCTCCCTGGGCTTCCCGCCGGAGCGGATCCAGTTCAAGACCATCGCCTCGGCCAACCGCGAGACCGCGCTGCAGAACGGCCAGGTGGACTTCTACGTCGGCACGTACACCATCAACGACAACCGGAAGAAGCTGGTCGGCTTCGCCGGGCCGTACTTCATCGCCGGGCAGTCGCTGCTGGTGCGCAAGAACGACAACAGCATCCACGGGCCGCAGGACCTGGACGGCAAGAAGGTCTGCTCGGCGGCCGGCTCGACCCCGTACCAGCGGATCCAGTCGCAGTACCCGAAGGCGAAGCTGATCGGCTACGACACCTACTCGGCCTGCGTGGACAACCTGATCACCAACCAGGTCGACGCCGTCACCACGGACAACGCGATCCTGCTCGGCTACGCGGCCAAGGTGCCGGACGAGCTCAAGGTGGTCGGGCCGCCGTTCTCCGTCGAGCCCTACGGGATCGGCGTTCCGAAGAACGACACCGTGCTGCGCGAGGCGATCAACGACGCGCTGGAGTACCACGAGCGGAACGGTGACTGGAAGAGGGCCTTCGAGGCGACCCTCGGGCTTTCCGGGGAGCCCGCTCCGACCCCGCCGCCGATCGTCCGGTACTGAGAGGGCCGCGCCGTGAAAACGCTGACCGACAACTGGTCGACCTACTGGGACGGGTTCCTCGGCACGCTCTCGCTGTTCGCGGTGAGCGCCGTGCTGTCGCTGGTGCTGGGCGTGCTGATCGCGGGCTTCCGGGTCTCGCCGGTCCGGCCGCTGAGGGTGTTCGGGACGCTGTGGGTGACGGTGCTGCGCAACACGCCGCTGACCCTGCTGTTCTTCATCGTGGTGCTGGGCCTGCCCAGGTTCAACATCACGCTGCCCTTCCACACCTTCGCGGTGCTGGCGCTCGGCTGCTACACCTCGGCCTTCGTCTGCGAGTCGATGCGCTCGGGCATCAACACCGTGCCGGCCGGGCAGGGCGAGGCGGCCCGCAGCCTGGGCATGAGCTTCGGGCAGACGATGAGCCTGGTGGTGCTGCCGCAGGCGTACCGCTCGGTGGTGGCGCCGATCGGCAGTGTGATGATCGCGCTGGCGAAGAACACGGCGATCGCCGGTTCGTTCAGCGTCACCGAGCTGCTGGGCACCTACCGGACCATCAACGAGCTGGGCTACAGCATCATCTGGACCTTCGTCTGGATCGCCGTCGGCTACCTGATCATCACGCTGGCCATCAGCGCCGTCTTCAACCTGTTGGAACGACGAGTGGCGGTGTCCCGATGACCGTTGAATCCTCGGCGCTGTACGACATCCCCGGCCCGAAGGCGCTCGCCCGGCACCGGACGTACGGCTGGATCGCGCTGCTGCTGATCGCGGGGCTGCTCGGCTGGGTCGTCTACATGCTGTTCCACACCCACCAGTTCACCGCCGCGAAGTGGGAGCCCTTCCAGTACCGGGGCGTGCAGGAACTGCTGCTGCGCGGGCTGGGCAACACCCTGCGGGCCTTCGGCTGGACGGTGCTGTTCGCGCTGCCCTTCGGCGCGCTGTTCGCGGCCGGGCGGCTGTCCGACCACCGGGTGGTGCGCTGGCTCGCCACCCTGGTGGTGGAGTTCTTCCGGGCCATGCCACTGCTGGTGATGATCTTCTTCGTCTTCGTCGCCATCAGGGTGCAGCCGCTGTGGGCGCTGGTGACCGGACTGGTGCTCTACAACGGCTCGGTGCTGGCCGAGGTGTTCCGGGCCGGCGTGCTCGCGGTGCCCAAGGGGCAGCGCGAGGCGGCGTACGCGCTCGGGATGCGCAAGACCCAGGTGATGACGTACGTGCTGGTGCCGCAGGCCTGCCGGGCGATGCTGCCGGCCATCATCAGCCAGCTGGTGGTGGCGCTCAAGGACACCTCGCTGGGGTTCCTGATCACCTACGAGGAGTTCCTGCACGCGGGCAAGCTGATCGCCACCAACCTGGACTACGACCTGCCGTTCATCCCGGTGGTGATGGTGATCGCGCCGATCTACATCGGCATGTGTCTGCTGCTGTCCTGGCTCGCCCGCTGGGTCGAGCGGCGCAGTCGGCGAAGCCCGAGCATGCGCGGCGGGGCGCCGGTGATGAAGGCCGAGGTGGCCATGGGCCTGCCGCCCTCGGCGCAGCAGTGAGGGGCCTGGTTCTCCGCTGAACCATAGGTGTCGATGGGGTAGGGGCCTTATCCTCCAATTTCCTCTTATGATTGCGAGGGTTGGCGGGGCCGCGACACAGCGGTCCGGAACGGGGCGACCGGGCGGAGGGGTCATGGAACCGGTGTTCGACTCGCGGCACATCAGGACGTTCCACCGTGTCGTCCGGGCCGGCTCCTACTCGGCGGCCGCCCGCGAACTCGGCTACACCCAGCCCGCCGTCACCCAGCAGATGAAGGCCCTCGAACGCACCGTCGGCGTCCCGCTGTTCAGTCGCGCCGGGCGCGGCCTGCGGCTCACCGAGGCCGGTGAGGCGCTCTCCCGGCACGCCGAGCTGATCCTCGGCAGCATGTCCGCCGCCCAGCAACAGCTCGCCGCACTCGCCCGACTGCGCGCCGGGCGGGTACGGGTCTGCGCCTTCCCCAGCGCCAACGCCACCCTGATACCCCAGGCGATGGCCCGGCTGCTCGCCGAGCACCCGGGCGTACGGGTCGAGCTGCTGGAGGCCGAACCGCCGGACTCCGTCCAGCGGCTGCTGCGCGGGGAGTGCGACATCGCGCTGTCCTTCCGCTACCCGGGTGGAACGACCGAGGTGCCGGAGGGCCTGGACGAGATCCCGCTCATGGAGGACCTGCTCACCGTGCTGCTGCCGGTCGGGCACCCGCTCGGTCGCCGGCACGCCGTACGGCTGGCCGACCTCCACGGCGAGCGCTGGATCGCCGGCTGTCCGCGCTGCCGGGCCAACCTGCTGCACGTCTGCGCGGAGGAGGGCTTCGCGCCCGACATCGTGTTCTCCACCGACGACAACCTCGCCGTGCAGAGCCTGGTCGCCGCCGGGGTCGGGATCGCGCTGATGCCCGCGCTGGTGCTCTCCTTCATGTGCCACCGCAAGGTCACCGGGCGGGCCGCCGAACCGCACCTGCGCCGACAGGTGAGCGCGTACGTGCTGCGCGAGCACCGGCGGATCCCGGCCACCGGCCTGGTGCTGGACCACCTGCGGCAGGCGGCGGCGAGTCGGGTCGGGTGCTGAGCCGCACGGGCGGCCCGTAAGCGCCGACCCATAAGTGCTAGCGGGGATAGTGCTTACGAACCCTCCTTGGACGTGATGGGTCGGCCCGTCCGAACCTGCTCGCATGAGACCCCCAGCCACGGTCGGCAGTGAACGGCTCACCGAGCGGATGACCGCGCTGATCAGTGAGATCCGTGCCGTCGTCGACCGCGGGCTGCCTCCGGAGCTGACCGCGTACCTGGTCGGCGAGCGCCTTGCCCCGCACCTGCTCGTCGAAGGCGACGGGCCCGACGCGCTGCTCACCCCCGCCCAGCGCGAGGGCGACCCTCGGCGCTACCGCCAGCACGTCCTGCACGCCGAGGAGGACGGCGGCTTCTCCGTCGTCTCCCTGGTCTGGTTGCCCGGACAGCGGACCCCGATCCACGACCACGTCTCCTGGTGCGTGGCCGGCGTCCACCAGGGCCAGGAGAGCGAGACCCGCTACCGGCTGGTCTCCGAGGGGCGCGGCTCCCGGCTGGTCGAGACCGAGCACGTGGCGGGTCCGGCCGGGACCGTCGCCGCCTTCGCCCCGCCCGGCGACATCCACCTGGTGCGCAACGGCTGCGGTGGCACCGCCATCTCCATCCACGTGTACGGCGCGGACGTCTCGCGGCTCGGCACCAGCATCCGGCGGGTCTACCGGCTGCCCGCCGAGCAGGAACGGTGAGCGGCGGCGTGGCACTCTCCCTCCGTCAGCGCACCGCCCCCACCCGCTCACTGCCGCCGCTGCGCGGGGACGCCCCCGGACTGCTGCTCGCGGCCGCCGGGGTGGCCGCCGCGATCGCCGTCCACGCGGCCGTCCCCGCCGTGCCCGAGCTCACCGCCGCCGTCGTGCTCGGCATGGCGGCGGCCCACCTGCCCGGGCTGCGCCCCGTGGTCCGCGGCGTCGCCCGGCCGGGGCTGTCGATGGCCGGGAAGCGGCTGATGCGCCTCGGGATCGTGCTCCTCGGGCTCAAACTCAGCCTGGACGACGTGCTCGGCCTCGGCTGGGCCACGGTCGCGATGGTGCTCACGGTGGTCGCGGCCACCTTCGCCGGGACGATGTGGCTGGGCCGGCGGCTCGGGCTGCCCGGGGACCAGCCGCTGCTCGTCGCCACCGGGTACTCGATCTGCGGGGCGTCGGCGATCGGCGCGGTCAGCCAGGCGGCCGGCAGCGAGGAGGAGGACGTCGCCTCCTCGGTCGCGCTGGTCACCCTGTGCGGGACGCTGGCGATCGCCGTGCTGCCGCTGCTCCAGCACCCGCTCGGGCTCGACGAGGTGGGGTTCGGCCGCTGGGTCGGCGCGAGCGTGCACGACGTCGGGCAGGTGGTCGCCACCGCCCAGACCGGCGGGGCCGGGGCGCTGCGCGAGGCCGTGCTGGTCAAGCTGATGCGGGTGGCGCTGTTGGCACCGCTGGTCGCGGGCGTCGCCGTGATGGTGCGGCGGAACGCGCGCGGGGCCGCCGGGACGGGCGATGGCGTGAGCCCGAGCGGCAGCCGGCCGGCGATCCTGCCGCTGTTCGTCGCCGGGTTCCTCGCGATGATCGCCCTGCGGACCACCGGGGTGCTGCCCGAGCGGGCGCTCACGCTGGCCGGGAACGCGCAGGAACTGCTGCTGGCGGCCGCTCTGTTCGGCCTCGGCAGCGCGGTGCACCTGCCGACCATGGTCCGCACCGGCGGGCGGATCGCCCTGCTCGGGCTCGGCTCCTGGGTGGTCGTCGCGGGCGTCTCCTACGCGGGGGTGCTGCTCACCACCTGACGGCTCCGGGCTCCGGTGCGAACTCGGCTATTGTCTGGCGGGTGATCGTCCGCACCGGGGCGGTCCCGCAGCCGAGTCCGCGGAGGAGAGCGCATGACCACCGCACTGCCCGAACGGGACGACCACGAGGACGTCGTCACGCTTGACCGACGGGAGGGACCGTTCGGCGAGGTGGTGCTGCGGCGGCGTGGACGGCACTACGAGATCATCGCCAACGGCTGCTTCCTGATGGACACGGCCGACGGGCGCTCCGAGCGGCTGCTGATCCAGGCGGCGCTGGACGAGCTGGAGCGTACCGGCGGCGGTACGGGCGGCGGCGGTGTGGCCGGGGCCTCGGGGACGTCCGGGCCCTCGGTGCTGATCGGCGGGCTCGGGGTCGGCTTCTCGCTGGCGTATGCGGCGGCCGAGCCGCGCTGGGGGCGGATCGCCATCGTCGAACGCGAGAGCGCGATCATCGACTGGCACCGCAACGGCCCGCTCGGAGCCTTCTCCGGCGGTGCGCTGGACGACGAGCGGGTCGAGGTGCTCCACACCGACCTGCTGGAGTACCTCGCGGCGACGGACGGCGAGCGGTACGACGCGCTGTGCCTGGACATCGACAACGGTCCGGACTGGACCGTCACCGAATCCAACGACGGGCTCTACGGCGCGGACGGGCTCGCGGTGCTGTGGCACCGGCTGCAGCCGGGCGGGGTGCTGGCGGTGTGGAGTGCGCAGCCCTCGACGGCCTTCGAGGAGGCGCTGAGGGTGGCGGGGTTCGCCGATGTGGTCACCCATGAGGTGCCGGTCAGCCGGGGTGTGCCGGACGTGGTGCACCTGGCGCGGCGCGGCTGAGCCGGCGTCGGGCTGGTCGGACGGACGTAACAGCGGACAACTGACAGATTTCAGATTTCAGATTTCAGCGAACGAAATCTGAAATCTGTTCGTTGTTCGCTGTCCGCTGCCGACCGTCAGCCATCCGACCGTCAGCCATCCGACCGTCAGCCGTCGACCGTGGGCCCTCAGCCGAACGGCCGGTGCTCCGGCTCCGCGTCAGTCTCGGGCTCCGCCTCCGACTCGTCCGCAGGCGACGACGGCAGGTCCGCCATGGCGAAGGGGTTGAAGTCCGGCGGCGGGATCATCACGGGGGTGCCCTTCGGCCGTTCCCCGCCCGCCGTACCGGCCTCGGCCTCCGTCGGCCCCTCGGCCGCGCCCGCCGCTTCCGCCGCGACCGGCGCGAAGGGGTTGAAGTCCGCGGGCGGCACCCGCACCGGCGTGCCGCGCAGGTGCACCGGCTGTTCCTCCGGTACCTGCTCCGGCACCTCCTCCGCCGCGACCACCGGCTCGTCCACCGTGACGGGAGCGACCGCCGGGGCGACGGGCGCGGCGACCGGCTCGCCGTCCCAGCCGAACTGGATGCTCTTCAGCAGCTCCGCGAAGGCCTCCGTGTACAGCCCCCAGCCCTCCGGCCGCGCCGTGGACAGCTGGGCGCACAGCACCGTCCCGCCGTCCGGCAGCGGCACGAAGGCCTGCACGGCAGAGGTGACCACCCAGCGCCGCTGTCCGTCGGCGGCCAGCGGTCCGGGCACCGGGACGGTTCGCCCCTCGACCAGGACGGCGGCCGGTCCGGCCGGCAGCAGCACCGTCCACACCTCGGCGTGCCGCCGTACGGTGGCCAGTTCGGTGGCGAGGGCGGTGATCGGCAGCGGGTGCCGGGCGAGCGAGATGACCAGGGTCGCGTCCGAGGCGCGTCCGTCGAGTTCCAGCGCGCAGACGCCCGCGTAGCGGACTCCGGCGTCCCGGATCAGGTCGGACAGGGTCGCGGAGATGACCGCGAAGTCGCGCCGCGGCTCCGGGCCGGTGGCGCTGAACAGTTCCTCGGCCACCTCGGCGAGGTGCCCGGTCAGTTCGGCGGCCGCCGCGACGGTCGCGCGGTCGGCCCCGTCGGTCCGGCCGGTCCCGTCACCGGCGCCCGGAAGGGCCGGCACGGTACGGGCGGAAGCCCCTGCGGGCCCGCCCGGGGAGGTCAGCGGGTGGAAGCCCGGCGGGATGACGAGCCGGACCTCGGCTCCGGCGCCGGTCGCCAGTTCGACCGGCTGCCGGGTCTGCTGCCCGGCCGCCAGCGCGGCCAGCGCCGGGGCGAACGGCGGGCGCAGCTTGGCGTCGGCGAACTCACCGGTGACCGGCAGCTGGAACAGCGCGGCCGAGGTGGTGCCCCGGTCGGCGATGGCGCCGCGCACCGCGCCGCCGCCGTAGCGGTGCTGCAGCGCGGTGGTCACCCGGTCGGCGACCCGGGCTCCGGTGCCGGGGCGGGCCGTTCCGGCGGTGAGCACCGTGCCGAGCCGGTCGAGGGCCGTGTGCACAGGACCGTTGGGCGCCAGCGGCAGGCCGAACAGCGCCTCGGCGGCGGGGTGTTCGGCCGCGCGCGGGGCGCTCAGTGAGGCCGCCGGGTGGCGCGAGGTGTGCTCGTCGAAGAGGGCGTCGGTGAGCGAACCGAGGGTCGCGCAGACCTGCTCGGCCGCCGCGAAGGGGTTGGCCTCCGCGCTGAACTGGACGTCCTGGGTCAACTGGTGAGCCCCCCGCTCTGCTGCGTCTGCCGTCGGTGGTTCGGGTGGGACCGGCCCGCCCGGGCGGCGTGCCGTCAGATCCCCGCCCATTCCTATCAGAGCCCACCGTCCAGGCCGAACCGCAGGATCACCCGATGATCAGTCGATGGTCACTCGTCGGAGGCCGTGCCGGGGCCCTCGGCGGGTCCCTCGACGGGTACCCCGGTGGGTCCGTCGGGGGCTCCTGCGGCGGGTTCTTCGGCGGCTCCTTCGGCGAGCCCCCCGGTGGCGAGCGCGGTGACGGCCTCGGGGATGCCGGGGACGGCGAACAACCCGGCGAGGTCCTGGATCAGCCGCCCGGTCGGCCCGTCGGGGCTCTCGTCCGCGAGGAAGGACGACAGCTCGACGGCGAGCGCCGGCTCCCGGGCCGCGGTGAGGGTGAGCGCCGCGACGAACTCCTGCACCAGGTGCAGTTGCAGTTCCTCCAGTGGCACCGAGCGGTCGGCCAGCCACTCCAGCGAGGTGATCTCGGCGTTGGCGATCCAGGCCCGCACGGTGAGCCGCAGCCCGGGACTCGGCGCGGGGATCGCCAGGTGGGTCAGGATCTGGTCGTGCGCGGCCCGGCGCACCTCGTCGATCACCGCCGAGGTGCCCGCGCTGGCCGCCACCGAGCCGCCCCGCAGCAGCGCGGCGAAGCCCGGCCCGTGGCTCTGCACGAAGTCCAGGTAGCGGCCCATCACCCGGTACAGCCGCTCCGACAGCGGCCCCTCCATGGGCTCCTCGAAGCGGGCCGACAGCTCCCGCCCGGCCCGGCGCAGCGACTCCTCGTACAGCGCCTGCTTGCCCGGGAAGTAGTGGTACACCAGCGGCCGGGAGGCGCCTGCGGCGGCGGCGATGTCGTCGATCGACACCTCCTCCGGCGGCCGGCGGCTGAACAGCTCCAGCGCCACGGCGATCAGCTGTTCGCGCCGCTCGTCCACGCTCAGCCGTCGGCGCGGCCGCTCACCGGCCGCCCCCCGGTCGGGTGCGGCGGCGTTCCGGGTCGGGCGGTCGGTCATCGGAGACGGCGTGCGGGAGGCCATGCGCGCCACCCTATCCGGCGGCCGTCCGGGGGCCCATGCGGCGGATTGCTCAAGGCAGCGGTCGCTCGACGTGACGCTCCAGGTAGCGGCGGTAGGCCTCGCGGCCGTCGGGGACGAAGGTGTCGCGGTCGAGGCGTTCGGCGAGTTCGGCCGGGGTGAGCCAGGCGTGCCAGGCGACCTCGGACTCCTGAGGGTCGACCGGGCCGTCCCAGTCGGCTTCGTACATGTCGCACCACCAGGACAGCCGGTCCTCCCGGAAGAGGAACCTGAAGAGCGGGCGCGGGGCGATGCCCCGGACACCGAGCTCCTCCTCGGCCTCGCGGACGGCGGCCTCGGCGTAGGTCTCGCCGGAGCCGACCACGCCGCCGACGAACATGTCGTACGCGCCGGGGGCGAACAGCTTGGTGTCGGTGCGGCGGTGGACGAAGATCCGCCCGGCCGGGTCGCGGACCAGGATGAAGACGCAGCGGTGGGTCAGCCCCCGCCGGTACACCTCCCCGCGCAGCGCGGTCCCGATCACCCGGTCGTTCTCGTCGACGACGTCCAGCAACTCTTCGGCAGGGTTGGTCATGACGGACAGGTTAGGGTTTCCGGGCCCGGTTCGAACGGATTCCACGGGGTTCGAACGCGGGCGGAGAGACGATCCGGAACAGGTTGGGACGGCACGCTGTGGTGGAGATCTGGGGCGAGACGGCCGAGGGGTTCGAGCCCGTACGGGAGGCCTTCGCGCGGAACTTCGCCGTGTACGGCGAGCTGGGCGCGGCCTTCGCGCTGTACGTGCGCGGCCGCAAGGTGGTGGACCTGTGGGGCGGTGACGCCCGGCCGGAGGTCGGCGGGCGGCCCGCGCCCGCGGTGCCGTGGACGGCGGACACCGCCCAGGTGCTGCGCTCGGTGACCAAGGGCCTGACCGCGGCCACCGCGCTGCTGCTGGTCGAGCGCGGCCTGCTCGACCTGGACGCGCCGACGGCCTCGTACTGGCCCGAGTTCGCGGCGGCCGGCAAGGGCGGGGTGCCGGTGAGCTGGCTGCTGTCGCACCAGGCCGGGGTGCCCGCGCTGGACGTGCCGCTGCGCCTGGAGGACGTGCTGACGTGGGAGCGCGCGGTCGCCGCGGTGGCCGCTCAGGAGCCGGCCTGGGAGCCGGGCACCGCGCACGGTTACCACCCGTACACCTTCGGCTGGCTGGTCGGTGAGGTGGTCCGGCGGGTGAGCGGTCGGACGATAGGACAGTACTTCGCCGAGGAGATCGCCCGGCCGCTCGGGCTCGACCTGTGGATCGGCCTGCCGGCCGGTGCCGCGCCCCGGGTCGGCAAGCTGGTCGACCTGCCCGCCCCGGAGGCGGCCCGGACCGGCCCGAGCGGGCTGCGGCTGCGGCCCAAGCAGGCCGTCCGGGACGCCTACCAGGACCCGTCCTCGCTGACCGCCCGCTCCTTCGCCTCGGTGCGCCCCGGGGTGGACCTCAACGACCCGGCGGTGCAGGCCGCTGAGATCCCCGGCGCGGGCGGCATCGGCACCGCCCGCTCGGTGGCCCGGTTCTACGCGGCGCTGATCGGTGCGGCCGAGCGCCCGGACGGCTCCGGCGCCCTGCTCCCGCCGCTGCTCGGTCCGGAGGTGCTGGCCCGCGCGGTGGCGCCGGCGGTGAGCGGCCCGGACCGGGTGCTGATCGTCAACTCGACCTTCGGCCTGGGCTTCTGGCGGCACGGCCCGACCGCGCCGATGGCCTCTCCGGCGAGCTTCGGCCACCCGGGCCGGGGCGGCTCGCTGGGCTTCGCCGACCCGGAGCTCGGGCTGGGCTTCGGGTACGTGACCAACGGCATGCAGCCGGGCGTCACCGGGGACGTCCGCTCGCGGAACCTGATCCGTGCGGTGCGGGAGTGCCTGGACCGTTCCTGATCCGGCGTCAAGTCCGGTCGTCCGCTTCGGGATCCGTCCGTCAGGCCTGGCCGGTCTCGAAGCGGCTGATCCGTCCGTGCTCGACGGTGAAGCGCCAGGCGGTGCGCATCTCGCCCCAGGTCTCGTTGGTGAAGTTGGCGACCAGCGCATGGCCGCCGGAGGATTCGGTCTGGACGTCGATCCGGCCGTTCGGGCCGAAGATCTCCCGGTCGATCCACGGCAGCAGCTCGCGGTCGGAGCCGTCGTCGGACATGGTCGCGTCCTCGGTCAGGACGGCCAGGAAGGCGTCGCGGTCGCCGGCGTTGATCGCGGTGACGAAGGTGCGGACGGCCGGGTCGGTGAGTTTGGCGGGGGCGATGGTCACGCGGGACTCCCGGAGGGGTGAGGGATTGGGGAGTCCTGTCTACGGCGTTCGCGGGGGCCGTCCGGGCATGTCGGCGGCGCGTCGGGAAGATTGCGGGATTCGTGTGCTTGGATCCCGGAACAGGCGATTCACCCCGAAGGCCCGCCACGGGGAGTGGCGATGGAGCGGGAGGCCGGACCAGGCCTCCCGCTCCACTACTCCGGTGCTCCGACCGCTCCGACGCCCTAGAAGAAGCCGACCGCGTCGGGGGAGTAGCTGACCAGCAGGTTCTTGGTCTGCTGGTAGTGCTCCAGCAGCGCCTTGTGGGTCTCCCGGCCGATGCCCGAGTTCTTGTAGCCGCCGAAGGCGGCATGAGCCGGGTACGAGTGGTAGGAGTTCGTCCAGACCCGGCCCGCCTGGATGGCGCGTCCGGCGCGGTAGGCGGTGTTGAGGTCGCGGGTCCACACGCCGGCGCCGAGCCCGTACTGGGTGTCGTTGGCGAGCGTGACCGCCTCGTCGAAGCCGTCGAAGCGGGTGACCGAGACGACCGGGCCGAAGATCTCCTCCTGGAAGACCCGCATGCTGTTGACGCCCTCGAACACCGTCGGCGTCACGTAGTACCCGCCGGCCAGCGAGCCGCCGAGGTCGGCGCGCTCGCCGCCGACCAGGACCTTGGCGCCCTCGGCCTGGCCGATCTCGAAGTAGGAGAGGATCTTCTTCAGCTGTTCGGCACTGGCCTGCGCGCCGACCTGGGTCTCGGTGTCCAGCGGGTTGCCCTGGCGCATCGCCCGCACCCGCGCGAGGCCGTCGCCGATCAGGCGTTCGTAGACCGGGGCCTCGATCAGCGCGCGGCTGGGGCAGGTGCAGACCTCGCCCTGGTTGAGGGCGAACATCGCGAAGCCTTCGAGGGCCTTGTCGTAGAACGCGTCGTCGGCGGCGGCGACGTCCGCGAAGAACACGTTGGGGCTCTTGCCGCCGAGTTCGAGCGAGACCGGGATCAGGTTGTCGGCGGCGGCGCGGGAGATCAGCCGGCCGGTGCTGGTCTCGCCGGTGAACGCGATCTTGCGGACCCGGGGGCTGGCGGAGAGCGGGGCGCCCGCCTCCTCGCCGAAGCCGGTGACGATGTTGACCACCCCGGGCGGCAGCAGGTCGGCGGTCAGCTCGGCGAGCAGCAGCACCGAGGCCGGGGTCTGCTCGGCGGGCTTGAGCACCACGGCGTTGCCGGCCGCGAGCGCCGGGGCGAGCTTCCAGATCGCCATCAGGATCGGGAAGTTCCACGGGATGATCTGGCCGACCACGCCCAGCGGCTCGTGGAAGTGGTACGCCACGGTGTCCTCGTCCAGCTGGGACACGCCGCCCTCCTGGGCGCGCAGCGCACCGGCGAAGTAGCGCAGGTGGTCGACCGCGAGAGGGACGTCGGCGGCCAGCGTCTCGCGCACCGGCTTGCCGTTCTCCCAACTCTCCGCGACGGCCAGCTGTTCGAGGTTGGCCTCCATCCGGTCGGCGAGCCGCAGCAGTACCTGGGCCCGCTCGGTGGCCGGGGTGCGGCCCCAGGCGGGGGCGGCGGCGTGGGCCGCGTCCAGGGCCGCCTCGATGTCCTCGGCGGTGCCCCGGGCGACCTCGGTGAACACTTCGCCGGTGACCGGGGTCGGGTCGCCGAAGTACTCGCCGCGCACCGGAGGCGTCCACTCGCCGCCGATCCAGTGGTCGTACCGGGAGCGGTAGGTGACGATGCTGCCGGGCGCGCCGGGGGGCTGGTAGACCGTCATGCTCTGTGTCTCCTCGCTGCGTCGGGGGCACCGCCCGGAGCCGATCGGGCCGGAGGCGGCGCGCCGGACCACCCGGTCGGGGGGTGGTCCGGCGGAGGGTGCGGACACGCAATCGGACGGCGCCCCGCCGGGCGCCCGTCGTTGAGCACGATAGCCGTCGGGCGCGGGGCGCGGCTACGGTCCGTACGGGCGACTCGTACGGAGGGTGCTCCCTCCGGCCGCCTCCCGGGAGGGGCGGCGCGGCGGGTCGGGCTCGTCAGACCGCGTGGTACCGGCCGGTGCGGGCCTCCCAGCTCAGGTAGCCGGCCAGCCAGGTGATCAGCCCGTCGGCGTAGCGCCGGGCGATCGTGCGTTCGATCCTGGACAGGCCCAACTCGCGGTAGACGTCCGGGAGTCGGTCGCGCAGCTCGGCGCAGCGCTCGATCATCAGCTGGGCCTCGGCCAGGACGGCCGCGCAGGCCTCCTCGGCCGTGCAGTGGCGTTCGCGCTGGACGATCATCACCAGGTTGTTGACGTCGCCGCGCGGGGCCTCCAGCGGGAAGGACCGCACGTCGTTGCTGAGCGAGGGGATGTCGGCCGCCAGCTGGCGGAGTTGGCGCAGCACGGGGTGGTGCATGACGGCGGCGGGGACCTCGAACTGGCCGAGTCGTTCGACCATGTCGAAGATGGTCTCCATCGCCGCGGTGCCCCGCCTGAGCTCCAGGTAGCCGTCGCGGTCCGGCGGGCGGCTGGAGATCCGGCCGGCCGCCTCGGCGGGGTGACTGGCCAGATAGTACTCCCAGTTGTAGGCGGCGCGGGCCTGCCAGCGGGCGGGCATGCCGCGCACGCTGCGTTCCCACAGGTCGGCGAAGGCGGTCTCGACAGCGGAGCCCGGATCGGGGCGGGCTCCGTGCAGGACGGCGATCAGCCGTTCGCAGATCGGCGCGACCTCGGCGGGACGGCGGCCGAGCGGGCCGTCGAACACGTCGTCGAAGAGGAAGTAGAACCCCATCAGGTCTGCGGCCAGGGCGAGTTCGTCCGGGCCGGCGTCCGGGTACCCGAGCGCGGCGAGGTCGACGACCTCCCAGTGGGCGTAACCGGGATGGTCGGCGTCGGGGAGCAGTGGGTGGCGGATGAGCCAGTCCCGGTGCAGCCCGGTCGCGTACGGGCCGTGCGGACTGCGGCGGTGCGGGAACGGGATCTGAAGTGAGGTGTCGTCAGACATCGGACTCCCGGTGCAGCGGAGGGTGGGGGCGCTTGTGTTCGAACACTGGTATGTGGGGGAGTTGACGCGGCGAGGCCCGGACGGCGAGGGTGGGGTCAGGCAAGATCATCTGTGCCTCGAAGGCCGAAGGGTATCTGATGTAATGATCGGACGTTAGGGATATAGGGCAATTGCCCTTGGCAAGGGGTCCGAACCCTCGCCGTCCGCCCCGGGCTGCGCGAATGTCGCACAGCGAGCCGCACGCGGCGCTAACCTCGGCTCCACGAACAGTGATGGAGCGGCTCCCACACAGTGGCCGAGCCGTGCTGCCAGCGGGCGAGGCGGAGGCACGACGGTGACCGATCAGGACAACGAACTTCGGGCGGGAACCGGTTCCGGCCACGGCGGTGACAGTGGCGCGCCCCGGGTCAGACTGCGCGACCGCGACGCCGAACTGCGCTCCGTGGAGGCGGCCGTCGACCGCCTCTGCCGCGAATTCGCCGCAGGCGGAACCGAGATCGGCGAACTGCTCGCCTTCTCCGGCCGCCCCGGCATCGGCAAGACGAGTCTGCTGCACGAGGTCCGACGGATCGCCAGTCTGCGCGAGGGCGCCACCGTGCTGTTCGCGCGCGGCGGCGAGCAGCAGTTCAAGGAGCCGTACCACGTGCTGCGTCAGCTCCTCCAACCCGCCCTGACCAGGCTGGAACCCGACGAGTTCCGCCAGGTCATGGGCACGTGGGAGGAGGTCGTCGGACCGGCCATGGGCCTCAAGCAGCCCAAGGCGGGCGCCCGTCGGCTCGACCCGCAGGGCGTGCGCGACGGCCTCGACTACGTCCTCACCCAGCTCGCGCCGCGCCGCGCCCCGATGGTGATGATCGTCGACGACCTGCACTGGTCCGACCAGGAATCCCTCACCTGGCTCACCCAGTTCGCCGTCCGCTCCCGCGAACTGCCCGTCCTGCTGGTCTTCGCGTTCCGGGACGACGAGAGCGACTGGCAGCCCGAGATCCAGAAGCACCGCGCGGCCGTCCTCAACCTCGCCACCCGCAAGCACGAACTCAACCGGCTCTCGCTGGTCTCCGTCACCGACATGATCCGCGACGAACTCGGCGACCGCGTCGAGGACGCCTTCTGCTACGAGTTCTGGAACGTCGTCAACGGCAACCCCTTCGAGGCCGTGGCCCTGCTCGACCAGGTCCGCGACCAGGAGCTGGAACCGGTCGAGGAGAACTCCCGGCAACTGCGCGAACTCGCCGTCGACGCGGCCGGAATGACCCTCAAGACCTGGCTGGACCGGCTGGGCTCCAGCACCCTGCGCTTCGCCTGGGCCTGCGCGATGCTGGGCACCGACATCCGGATCGACCTCGCCACCCGGATCTGCGCCCAGAGCGTCGAGGGCGCCCGCGACTCCATCAAGCAGCTGCGCAAACAGCGCGTACTGACCCAGACCCCCAACGGCAACCTGGAATTCGTCCACCCGCTGATCGCGACCTCCATCTACAAGACCATGCCGGAGGCCACCCGAACCGGCATGCACGGCGTCGCCGCCGCCGAGATCGAGAACGCCGGACTGGGGCTGCTCGCCGCCTCCCGCCACCTGGTCGAGACCCACTTCGGCGAGGGTGACGACCGCACCGTCCGCAAGCTGCGCCGCGCCGCCACCGAGCACCTGCTGATCGGTGCCCCCGAGGCCGCCCAGCGCTGTCTCCACCGCGCGCTCAACGAACCGCCCTCCGACGACATCCGCGCCGAGGTGCTGTACGAGCTCGGCTGCTCCGCCCTGCTCACCGACCCGGGCGCCACCGTCAACCAGCTCAAGCTCGCCCTTGACCCGGACGAGGGACCGCTGCGTCCCGGCCTGCGGGTCGACGCCACCTTCCGGCTCTCCGAAGTGCTGGCCCACAGCGGTGAACTGCGCGAGGCGGCCGTGGTCTGCCAGGAGGAGGCCGAGCAGACCGCCGACCCGGCCGGCCGGACCCGGCTGAGGGCCGCGTCGTTCATGTGGCACGCCTTCCGCAAGTCCGAGGAGAACGGGCCGGGCCGCTCCGCCGAACTCGAGCGGCTGTGCCACGACCTGACCGGCCGCGAGGCCGCCGACCGGGCCGTCCTGGCGATGCGCGCCTGGGATCTCACCCTGCGCGGGCGCCCCTCCGCCGAGGCGCTGAGCCTCGCCGACGACGTGCTCGACGGCGGCCGACTGCCCAAGGGCCTCGGCTGGACCGACACGACCTGGGGCTTCGAACTGCCCTCGATGCTCGGCCTCACGTACATCTACAACGACCGCATCGCCCAGGCCGAGCGGCTGGCCGCGGACGCCATCATCCAGTTCGAGGTGGCCGGTTGGAGCGGTGCCCACCGGGGCTTCGCCTACTTCCTGATGGGCCTGGCCCGGTTCCGCCGCGGCCTGCTCGCCGAGGCCGAGGACTTCCTGCGCCGGGCGTACCGCATCTCCGAGCGGATCGGGACCAAGCTGCCGCTGGCCTGGGACGCCGTCGGCGTGCTGGTGGACACCCTGATCGCCCGCGGCCGGGTCGAGGAGGCCTGGCAGCTGGCCAACGAGTTCGGCTTCCACCCGCCGTACCACGCGACCGCGATGGTGCTGCCGGACGCGGCCTCGCTGTACGGCAAGCTGCTGGTCGCCAAGAAGCGGTACGCCGGTGCGGCCGCCGCGCTCACCGACGCCGGCGCCCAGCTGGAGGTGCGCGGCTGGCACAACACGGTCTGGGCGCCCTGGGCCGGATACCTGGCCATCGCGATCGCCGCGGACGAGCCCGAGCGCGCCCGTGAGTACGCCCAGAAGGCCGTCCAGGACGCGCGCGCCTTCGGCACCGCCTCGGCGATCGGCGCCGCGCTGCGGCTACAGGCCCAGATCGCGGACGGCCAGCAGGCGGTCGAACTGCTGGAGCAGGCCGTGACGCACCTCGGGCAGTCACCGGCCGGGTACGAGCACGCCGTCGCGCTGGTCGACCTGGGGGCCGCGCTGCGCCGGGTCGGCCGGCTGGAGGACGCCCAGGAGTACCTGTACCAGGGCATCGAGCTGGCCCAGCACTGCTCGGCCGAGGGGCTCGTCGACCAGGCCCGGCGGGAGCTGGCCAACTACG
This sequence comes from Streptomyces sp. FH025, assembly GCF_017427025.1. Taxonomy (GTDB): domain Bacteria; phylum Actinomycetota; class Actinomycetes; order Streptomycetales; family Streptomycetaceae; genus Kitasatospora. The sequence goes on along the minus strand of NZ_JAFLNG010000028.1, from coordinate 206 downwards.
GCCTGCGGCCCAACCGGCTGGGGCTGGGGCTCGGCGACTTCCGGGACACGCTCAGCGGGCCCGAGTGGGAGGTCGCCAAGCGGGCGGCGCGGGGCGTGCCGCCGCAGCGGATCGCCGAGGAGCTGGGCGTGCAGCTGAACCTGGTCAACCGACGGCTGGCGGCGGTCTACCGCAAGGCGGGCAGCGGGCCGGACGGCCTGGCGGCG
>NZ_JAFLNG010000279.1 GCF_017427025.1 Streptomyces sp. FH025 | reverse complement strand
GGTCAACGGGGTCGGCACCTCCGGCCTGGCCGGCTCCGGCGCCGAGGCGCTCAAGGGGCGCGGCTTCCAGAACGTCGTGCTCGGCGCCAACAGCCCCGGCAAGCAGCGCACCGAGGTCGCGTACGACCCGGCGCTGAAGGCCGTCGCCGACCAGGTGGCGGCGCTCTTCCCCGGAGCCCGTACGGTCGAGGAGCCGGGCTCGGAGACGGTCACCGTCACCCTCGGCCCGGACTACCGGCCGACCGGCACCCAGCTGAACTCCGCAGCCGCTCCGTCGGGCACTCCCGGCACGCCCGGCACCCTGCCGAGCGGCATCCCGACCGGCATAGCGGAGAACACCCGGGGCGCCGACACCGACCCGTGCGCCGACCTGACCTTCGGGTCCTGAGCCGAGGCCCGGGGCCTACTCAGGGTCCGGCAGGCCGGTGACCACGGCCGTCAGGCGGGTGCCACGCGGAAAGGCACCCGCCCCGGCCAGGTCGGCCAGCGCGGCGAGCAGCTTGGCGACGTAGCGCAGCTCCACCGGGATGCCGTGGCGGCGCTCGAACTCCCCCGCGAAGGCGGCCAGTTCGGCCGGCACCCGGCCGTAGCCGCCGCCGTGGTGCGCGTGGTCGATCCGCCAGTTGTCGAACTCGCGCCCGTACGCGGCCCGGTGCAGCCGGGCGACCTCCGCCTCCAGGTAGCCCTCACCGCCGCGCAGCACCGCCACCCCGAGCGCCCGCGCTCCCGGCGGCAGGCCCGCCGCGATGCCGGCCAGGGTGCCGCCGGTGCCGACCGGGCAGCAGACCACGTCGCGCCCGTCCAGGTCGGGCAGTTCGGCGGGGATCGCGGCCGCGCCGGTCACCGCCAGGGCGTTGGAGCCGCCCTCCGGGAGCACCAGGCAGGGGCCCCAGCGGCGCTGCAGCCCGTCCGCGCCGTCCTCCCCGGCGACCCGGCCGGTGGCCTCCCGGTAGGCGGCCCGGGTGAGGAACTCCAGCCTCATCCCGTCCCGTTCGGCGGCCCGCAGCGACCAGTTGCGCGGCCGGTCGGCCAGTTCCTCCCCGCGCACCAGCCCGACGCTCTCCAGCCCCAGCGCCCCGGCCGCGGCCGCCACCGCCCGCAGATGGGTCGAGTAGGCCCCGCCGAAGGTCAGCAGCCGGGGGTGGCCCCGCTCGACGGCGGCGGCCAGGTTGGGCGCGAGCTTGCGCCACTTGTTGCCGGGGACGGCCGGGTGCAGCAGGTCGTCCCGCTTGAGCCGCAACTCCACCCCGGCCCGGGCGAACACCCCGTCGGTACAGTCCACCAGCGGGGTCGGCAGCAGAGCGGGTTCGAGCACCCCACCAGCCTAGGCCGTACGACACGGGAGCCCGGCCGCCCCCTCGGCGACCGGGCTCCGTGCGGGCCCCGTGGACGGCCCGTCAGCCGATGACCGCGCCCTCCGCCGCGTGGTTGGCCATCCGCCAGGCCAGCGCCGTCCGGAGGGCCTTCGGGACGGGGCCGGCCGCCGGGGCCAGCTTCGCGATCCGGCCGCGGTACTCCCTGGTGTGCTTGGGGCTCAGCGCCACGCGCAGCCGTCCGGCGGCGACCAGGGCCGTGAGCGCCGCGTCGGCCGGGTCCACCCGGCTGAGCGGGCTCTTCAGCGAGGCGGCGACGGAGTCCGCCAGCGCCTCGCGCACCTCGACGTCCTTGAGGGTGACCCGGGTGGCCGGGAACAGCCCGACCACCCGGTGCGGGCGGAGGTCGATCCAGCCGGCCTCCGCCAGGCCGTCCCGGACCCGCCGGATCGGCTGGTCCCGCCCGGCGCTCCTGGCGTGGCCGACCCACCAGCTCCAGCCGTGCGGCCGCTTCTCCCGGATCTGCTCCAGCAGCCGGGCGCTGTACGGGTCCAGGCCCGCCGAGGCCTCGGGGCCGCGGGTCCGGGCGACGGGTGTCCGGCCGTCCTCGCGCACCAGTCCCCGGCGCAGCAGTTCGGTCAGCGACGCCGCCTGGAGCAGCAGGTTGAGCGAGGAGTGCTGGGTGGTCCGCCCGCGCCGCGGGTCGTAGGCGAGCAGGTACAGCTTCTCGGGAAGGTTGACGGGCAGGTCCATCTCGGGTCTCCGAAAGATCTGTGGGTGCCCGGCCGTCGCGGTCAGTCCCGGTCGGGACTTCCGTTCTCCGGGCTCTCCTTGGGCGGGCGACCGCGCCGGGGAAGCCGGGCCGCGCCGCCGGGCATCCGGCCGGCGTCGGTGAGGGCGCGGCGGAGCAGGAACTCGATCTGGGCGTTGGTGCTGCGCAGTTCGTCCCCGGCCCACCTGGCCAGTGCGTCGTGAACTGAAGGGTCCAGTCGCAACAGGATCTTCTTCCGTTCCGTCGCCAACGCCGCGCCTTACTGGTAGAGGGAGCCCGTGTTCACGACGGGCTGGGTGCCCCGGTCTCCGCAGAGCACCACCAGGAGGTTGCTCACCATGGCGGCCTTGCGTTCCTCGTCCAACTCCACCACATCCCGCTCGGCGAGTCGGTCCAGCGCCTCCTCGACCATACCGACGGCGCCCTCGACGATCAGTCGACGGGCGGCCACCACGGCCCCGGCCTGCTGGCGCTGGAGCATCACCTGGGCGACCTCGGGCGCGTAGGCGAGCCTGGTGATCCGGGACTCGATCACCCGCACCCCGGCCGACGCCACCCGGGCGGCGATCTCGGCGGAGAGCTTGCGGGCGATCTCCTCCGCGCCGTCGCGCAGCGACAGCTGCCCCTCGTGGTGGGCGTCGTACGGGTAGCTGCTGGCGATGTGCCGCACCGCGGTCTCGGTCTGGATGGCGACGAAGTCGGTGTAGTCGTCCACCTCGAAGACGGCCATCGCGGTGTCCTCGACCTGCCAGACCACCACGGCGGCCATCTCGATCGGGTTGCCGTCGGCGTCGTTGACCTTGTTGGTCTCGGTCTCGTGGTTGCGGATCCTGGTGGAGATCCGGCGGCGGCTGGTGAACGGGTTCACCCACGCCATGCCGGCGGTCCGGATGGTGCCCCGGTAGCGGCCGAGCAGCTGGACCACCCTGGCCTCTCCGGGCGACACCACCGTCAGCCCGCACAGCACCACCAGTGAGACCAGGATCACCAGCGGTCCGGCGACCACCAGTGCGACGCCCGGGCCGTCGTTCCCGGCGCCCAGCTGGATGCCGCCGCCGACGAGGCCGGCCAGCCCGGCGAGCAGGCCGAGCAGCGCGCCCCCGAGCACCGGCAGCCCGGCGGCGCCGGTGATGACCCGCTCGGTGGTCGCGGGGACCGGCAGGTCGATGGCAGGGCCGTCCTCGACGGCGGAACGCGGTGTGGTCATGGGACCGTCCCCCAAGTTCGTCTGTTCGGTTCAGCTGTCAAAGTGATATCACTTTTTTCGCGCGGAACGCCAGGGACCTGCACGGAAACGGTGCGGAAGGGGCTCCCGGGCCAGGCGGGAGGACGTCATGGGAGGCCTGAGCCGATGCCCACGGGCGGGTGAATTCCGGCGCGCCACAGACCGGAAGGGGGTGGCGGCGTCCTAGACTCTCCGTCGTCACGGGCGGCGGAAGCTCCAGCTCGGGAGCCCGCCCGCGGACGGTCGTACGACACTCGTCACGCGTCGCAGAGGTGGGGCGGGTGGGACTCGAACCCACGACCAAGGGATTATGAGTCCCCTGCTCTAACCGGCTGAGCTACCGCCCCGGTTCGCCGCGCACCGGTCGTCGGCACGGCAGCAGCAGACGGCCCCGCGAGGCCGTCTCCGGGCAGCATAGCCGGTCGATCACCCGTGGTGCGCGCCGGGGGCTCACCTGGGTGCGCGACGGTGTGCGCCTCTCCGGGCGGAGCAGCCCGACTGGCGCCGAGGGGCCCCGAGGGGGCAGCCTGAGCGGATGACGACGCGTGGGACGGCGGCGGCCGCCGGGGCGCTGGTGCTGGCGCTCGCGACGGCGGGCTGCACCACCTCGGCGAGGCCGGGCGGGGGCACCCTGACGGTCACCTCCGCACCGCCCTCGGCCACCACCCCCGCCAACGCTCACGGCTGGAACAGGCAGCGGCTCCGCAGCGCCGTCGACAAGCACACCGGGGTCACCCGCACCGCCAGACCCACCGTGCTCAACGGCCTGGTCGGCGCGGTGTTCACCCGCAACGCGGACGGCGACCACTTCTGCACCGCCAGCGTCGTGGACAGCGCCGGGCTCAACCTCGTCGTCACCGCCGCCCACTGCGTCTGGGACCCGAAGATCGGCCAGCGCAGCGACCTGGTCTTCGTCCCCGGCTACCGCAACGGCGACACCCCCAGCGGCGTCTGGCCGCTGGTGGCCGTCACCGTGGACGACGGCTGGAAGGACCACGCCGACCCGGACATGGACGTCGCCTTCGCGGTCGTCCAGGCGCAGAACGGACGGCAGGTGCAGCAGGTGCTCGGCGCCAACCGGCTGGGCGTCAACCGCGGTTACCGGCTCCCGGTGCGGGTCACCGGCTACCCCGGCAGCAGCGACGTCCCGATCACCTGCTCCAACACCACCACCGAGCAGAGCCCCACCCAGCTGCGGATCGACTGCCCCGACTACACCGGCGGCACCAGCGGCAGCCCCTGGGTGACCGACTTCGACCCCAGCACCAGGACCGGCAGCGTGGTCGGCGTGATCGGCGGCTACCAGGAGGGCGGCAACAGCCCGGACACCTCGTACAGCAGCTACTTCGGCGACCGGGTCCAGGCCCTCTACGACCGGGCCACCGGCTGAGCCCGCCACCCGCCACGGAGCGGCGGTGGCGCCGCCGGGCGCGGCCTGGTAGATCTTCCTCACGAACGGCGGAACGCACGGCCCCGGTGCCCGCCCCGAGGAACGAGACGGAGCTCCGATGGCCCCCCGCCCGGTGCCGCCCGCGCGCGCGGTCGGAACCGCCGCTCTGACCGCCCTGCTGCTGGCCTCCGGCACCGCGTGCGGCGGGCAGGACAAGGCGCCGACCGCGGAGGTCGCCCAGCCCTCGCCGGCCCGTGACCGGATCGGCACCCTGTCCGTCCACAACGCGCAGGGCCCCCGGGCCTGCACCGCGAGCGTGGTGCACAGCCCCGGGCGCAACCTGCTGGTCACCGCCGCGCACTGCGTGCAGAACCAGCGGGTCGGCCTGCTGGACGGCCTGGTGTTCACTCCCGGCTACCGCAACGGCTACTCCCCGTACGGGACTTGGCAGGTGCAGTCGATCACCGTGCACCCGCGCTGGGCGGAGGAGGACGACCCGGACTACGACGTGGCCTTCGTCACGGTCCGGCCGGTCGACGGCCGCCAGGTCGAGGACGCCGTCGGCGGCAACCAGATCGGCACCGGCCAGGGCTTCGGGCTGGCGGTCTCGGTCACCGGCTACCCCAACGACAGCGACGAGCCGATCACCTGCTCGGTCCGGACCCGCTCGCAGAGCTCCACCCAGGAGCGCTTCGACTGCGGCGGCTACACCGACGGCACCAGCGGCAGCCCGTGGGTGACCGGGGACGGCGCGGTGGTCGGCGTGATCGGCGGCTACCAGGAGGGCGGGGAGACCCCGGGCACCTCGTACAGCGTCGCCTTCGACCAGCGGATCGCCGACCTCTACCGGAAGGCCACCACCTGACCCGGCGCGCGTCCGCCGCCCCGCCGGGGTGACGGACGCGACACCCGCGGGGTGACGGACGCGACAGCGGCGCGGGCAACACGAAGGCCCCCCGGTCATCCGAGGGGCCCTCGCTCTGAGCAGTCACCGGGCGGACCCGGTGCAGCTCCCGCAATTGGACTCGAACCAATAACCTGCCGATTAACAGTCGGCTGCTCTGCCAATTGAGCTATGCGGGATCGCGGTACCCAACTTCCGTACCACGGACAGGAGACGGGCTCATGAAGAGCCTTCTCCCGAGCTCCCCCAATTGGACTCGAACCAATAACCTGCCGATTAACAGTCGGCTGCTCTGCCAATTGAGCTATGGGGGATCGGCTTCCGCTTCGGCTCCCGTTTACCGGGCTCCTCGGCGCTCGCTGCGGGACATACATTAGCGCACTCGGGGGGGTGGTCCGCCAATCGCTTTCGCGGACCGCCCCGCACCGCCGTCCCGGCGTGCCCAGCGCGCGCCCGCGACGGCGCCCGGGGATGCTGGGGGCTCGGGACGGTTCGCCGTCCCGACCAACGGGTAGGGCAATGCGGCAGAAGGCCGCAGGAGAGGGTGGATCCGATCATGTGGAAGCTGTCGTTGGCCGTGGGGTTCGCGGCCGGCTACGTCCTGGGCTCGCGGGCCGGGCGCCAGCGCTACGAACAGATCACCAAGATCACCCGGCAGATCGCCCAGAACCCCACGGTGCAGGGGGCGGCCGACCGGGCACGGCAGCAGGCCGGCGCGGTGGCCGGGAAGGCGGCGGGCGCCGTGGCGGACAAGGTCGGGGACCGGCTGCCGAACGCGCTCACCGACCGGGTGCCGTACTTCAACCGCCCCCGGGCGGAGGACGACGGCTGGGGTACCTTCCGCCCGTGACGGGGCGGAAGCACTAAGGCAAAGAGGGTCCCAACCAGGGGTCCCGAAGCTGCAACGGCTCACCCGGCCCGGACGCGTCCCGGGCCGGGCTGAGGCATGATCTCGACATGGCCATCGTCGCGGGGATAGACAGCTCGACCAACCGCACCCGGATCGTCGCGTGCGACGCCGACACCGGCGCCGTCCTGCGGTCCGGCAAGGCGCCGCACCCCGTCCCCGACGACCAGGAACTCCGCGCGGGCGAGGCCGACCCGCAGGTCTGGCTGCACTCGCTCGGCGACGCCGCCGCCGGCGGCCTGCTGGAGGGCGTCCGGGCGATCGGCGTCAGCGCCCAGCAGCACGGCATGATCGGCCTGGACGCGGGCGGGGTGCTGGTACGGCCCGCGATCCTCTGGAACGACCCGCGCTCCAGCGGCGCCGCCGCCAAACTGCTGGACGCCCTCGGCGGCCCCGCCGCCTGGACCGCCGCGATCGGCGCGGTGCCCGCCCCGACGTACACCATCGCCAAGCTGCGCTGGCTGGCCGAGTTCGAGCCCGCCAACGCCCGCCGGATCGCCGAGGTGCTGCTGCCGCACGACTGGCTGGTCGCGCAGCTGCTCGGCCACCCCAAGCGCCGCACCACCGACCGGGGCGACGCCTCCGGCACCGGCTACTGGTCCCCGATCACCGGCGAGTACCGGCAGGACCTGGTCGAGCTGGCGCTCGGCCACGAGCTCAGACTGCCCGAGGTGCTGCCCCCCGCCGAACCCGCCGGACACACCCCGGAGGGCCTGCTGATCTCGGCCGGCACCGGCGACAACATGGCCGCCGCACTGGGACTGGGCCTCGGCCCGGGCGACGCGGTGGTCTCGCTCGGCAGCGCCGGGACGATCTTCGCGGTGCACGAGCAGGCCGTGGTCGACGCCTCCGGCCTGGTCTCCTCCTTCGCCGACGCCAGCGGCCGCCACCTGCCGATGGTCGCCACCCTCAACGCCGCCCAGGTGCTGCGCTCCACCGCGGCGATGCTCGGCCGGGACCTGGACGGGCTGAGCGACCTCGCACTGCACTCCACCCCCGGCGCGTACGGCCTGGTGCTGCTGCCGTACCTGGACGGCGAACGCACCCCCGCGCTGCCGCACGCGGCCGGCACCCTGACCGGCCTGCGGGCCGAGGCGATGGCCCCCCAGCACCTGGCCCGGGCCGCCGTCGAGGGCATGCTGTGCAACATCGCCGACGCGCTGGACGTACTGCGCGCCCAGGGCGTCGGCGTGAAGCGGGTGTTCCTGCTCGGCGCGGCCGGCCGGCTGCCCGCCGTACGGCACATCGCCCCGATGCTGTTCGGCGTCCCGGTCGTGGTGCCCCCGCCGGGCGCGCACGCCGCCCGCGGCGCCGCCCGGCAGGCCGCCTGGGCACTGGCCGAGACCCCGGAGCCCCCGGAGTGGGAGCTGCCGGAGGCCGAGACCGTCGAGCCCGAGGACGAGCAGGACCTGGCGATCGGTTCGGCGGTGCGTCAGCAGTACCGCGCGGCCCGCGACCAGATCCACCCGGAGGCGGCGTCCCGGGGCCAGGAGGCCTGAGCCCTCCTGAGGGGGTGTTGGCCGAAGTCCGCCGCTGAAGATGCGTCACCCCGCGCCCGGTGGCAGCGTGGTGCGGGACACGACCACCGAGGCGAAGGACGGCAGCACCCCATGGCCTTGCACAAGGGGGCCGGCGACGACCGCCGGCTGAGCGTCAATCCGTTGCTGGGCATCACCGACCCGCTCGGCGCGATGGAGCTCGCCCCGCCGATACACCGTCTCGCCGAGGGACCGGTCGCGGCCGACACCGCGTACCAGCTGATCCACGACGAGCTGATGCTGGACGGCAGCGCCAAGCTCAACCTGGCGACCTTCGTCACCACCTCGATGGAGGCCCAGGCCACCCGGCTGATGACCGAGTGCCTCGACAAGAACATGATCGACAAGGACGAGTACCCGCAGACCGCCGAACTGGAGCGCCGCTGCGTGTCGATCCTCGCCGACCTCTGGCACGCCCCCGACCCGGACACCGCCGTCGGCTGCTCCACCACCGGCTCCAGCGAGGCCTGCATGCTGGCCGGCATGGCGCTCAAGCGCCGCTGGATGCGCCGCAACGCCGAGCGCTACGCCGCCGGGGCCCGGCCCAACCTGGTGATGGGCGTCAACGTGCAGGTGTGCTGGGAGAAGTTCTGCAACTTCTGGGAGGTCGAGGCGCGCACCGTGCCGATGGAGGGCGAGCGCCTCCACCTCGGCCCCGAGCAGGCCGTCGCGCTGTGCGACGAGAACACCATCGGCGTGGTCGGCGTCCTCGGCTCCACCTTCGACGGGTCGTACGAGCCCATCGCGGAGATCTGCGCGGCCCTGGACGCCCTCCAGGAGCGCACCGGCCTGGACGTCCCGGTGCACGTGGACGGCGCCTCCGGCGGCATGGTGGCGCCCTTCCTCGACCCCGAGCTGGTCTGGGACTTCCGGCTGCCCCGGGTGGCCTCGATCAACACCTCGGGCCACAAGTACGGGCTGGTCTACCCGGGCGTCGGCTGGGCGCTGTGGCGGGACAAGGAGGCGCTGCCCGAGGAGCTGGTCTTCCGGGTGAACTACCTGGGCGGCGAGATGCCGACCTTCGCGCTCAACTTCTCCCGGCCCGGCGCGCAGGTGGCCGCCCAGTACTACGTCCTCCTGCGGCTCGGCCGGGAGGGCTTCCGGGTGGTCCAGGGCGCCAGCCGGGACGTCGCGACCTACCTGGCCGGGGAGATCGAGAAACTGGGCTGCTTCCGGCTGCTGACCCGCGGCGACCAGCTCCCGGTGTTCGCCTTCACCACCACCGAGGACGTGCCCTTCGACGTGTTCGACGTCTCCCGGCGGCTGCGCGAGCGCGGCTGGCAGGTGCCCGCGTACACCTTCCCGGCGGACCGGGAGGACCTCTCGGTGCTCCGGGTGGTCTGCCGCAACGGCTTCTCCCGGGACCTCGCCGACCTGCTGCTGGCCGACCTCACCCGGCTGCTGCCGGAGTTGCGGCACCAGCCCTCCCCGCTCAAGGAGCTCGGCATCCCGGTCCGGTCCGGCTTCCACCAC
>NZ_JAFLNG010000278.1 GCF_017427025.1 Streptomyces sp. FH025 | reverse complement strand
CGGCGGAGGGCGCGGGCACGTCCAGCCGGTCGGCGAGTTCGTCGATCAGCCGGTACAGCTCGGGGGCCTCGGCGCGCTCGACCTGGACGGCCGGGGTCCGTGGCGGGACGGCCCGGCGGTGGGCGCGGGCGGTCAGCCCGGCCACCAGCACGCTCAGCGCGGCGACCGCGCAGACCACCCAGCGGGCGGCGTCCCACCCGGCGGCGTCGGGGGCGCCGGGTGCACCGATCCGGCCGGTGAACCGGCCGGCGAGCAGGACCACCGCGACGGCGGTGGGCAGGGCGGCGGCGGCCAGGGCGAGGCCCCGGACCCGCAGTACCGCCTGGGCGTGAGCGCGCGCGGTGTCGACTACGGCCATACGGTGCGGCACCCCCTTCGGAGCCCTCGGGCGCCCGGCTTCGGGCCCTGAGCCGACTCGAAATGATCAGTTCCGACCGGGAAGCGGAGGCATCCGATCCCCGGTAGTGCATGCTGCGTGGCGCTACTGACATTTTCGACGCCCCGGTCCCGGCGGGCGTTCCGGATCACCCCGGTTTCCACTCGTCCCGGTGACGTCGCCCGGATTCCGGACGCCCGCGACCGGTCCGGTGCGGAGCACCGGGCGAACACCCGGCCGAACGCCGTCCAGCATCCCCCCGCGGGCACACCGCTACCCGGCGGCGCCCCGGCGCGCGGCCGCGTCGCACTGCGATCCAGCGCACCATAAGGCCGGGCGCCCGGTTACGTCAGCCGGATGCGGGGGCTATCACTCGATGGGCTGGATTCCGGCCTCCGAACGGTGCGTCGGCCCCCGGAACCGCTCCGGCCCGGAAACGCCGGGGGCGCTGCGCCCATGGGGGTTCAATCCCACGGGGCGCAGCGCCCCCGCCGCACTGCGGCCGTCGGGCCGGCCTCAGCCGGTGGCCGCCTTCAGCGCGATGTCGGTGCGGTGCTGGCCGCCCTTGAGGGAGATCCGGTCCACGGCCGCGTACGCGCGGTCGCGCGCCTCGGCCAGGTCGGCGCCGGTCGCGGTGACCGACAGGACGCGGCCGCCGGCGCTCAGCACCCGGCCGTCCTCGTCCGCCTTCGTCCCGGCGTGCAGCACGTACGCGGTGCCGTCCGCCTCGGCCTCGGCCAGGCCCTCGATCGGGTCGCCGGTGCGCGGCGCGGCCGGGTAGCCCTCGGAGGCGACGACCACGGTGACGGCCGCTCCCTCGTCCCAGCGCAGCGGCTCCAGCTGGTCCAGGGTGCCGGTGGCGGAGCCCAGCAGGACGCCGGCCAGCGGGGTGCGCAGCCGGGCCAGCACGACCTGGGTCTCCGGGTCGCCGAAGCGGGCGTTGAACTCGATCACCCGGGTGCCGCGCGAGGTGAGCGCCAGGCCCGCGTACAGCAGGCCGGAGAACTCGGTGCCGCGGCGGCGCAGCTCGTCCACGGTCGGCTGCAGGACGGTGTCCAGGACCTCCTGGACGAGCCCGTCCGGCGCCCACGGCAGCGGCGAGTAGGCGCCCATGCCGCCGGTGTTGGGGCCCTCGTCGCCGTCCAGCGCGCGCTTGAAGTCCTGCGCGGGCTGGAGCGGCAGCACGGTGGTGCCGTCGGTGATCGCGAACAGCGACACCTCGGGGCCGTCCAGGTACTCCTCGATGACCACGCGCTCGCAGGAGGCGGCGTGCGCCAGCGCGGCCTCGCGGTCGGAGGTGACCACGACGCCCTTGCCGGCCGCCAGGCCGTCGTCCTTGACGACGTACGGCGCGCCGAAGGCGTCCAGCGCCTCGGCGGCCTCCTCGGCGGTGGTGCAGACGTAGGAGCGGGCCGTGGGGACGCCGGCGGCGGCCATCACGTCCTTGGCGAACGCCTTCGAGCCCTCCAGCTGCGCGGCCGCGCCGGAGGGGCCGAACACCGGGATGCCGGCCGCGCGCACGGCGTCGGCGACGCCGGCCACCAGCGGGGCCTCCGGGCCGACCACCACCAGGTCGGCGCCGAGCTCGGCGGCCAGCCCGGTGACCTGGGCGCCGTCCAGCTGGTCGACCGGGTGGACAGTCGCCACCCGGGCGATCCCGGCGTTGCCCGGGGCACAGTGCAACTCGGTCACGGAGGGATCTTGGGACAGGGAGCGGCACAGGGCGTGTTCGCGGGCGCCGCCGCCGATGACGAGGACCTTCACGCCAGGCAGCGTAGTCGGTGGCCTGTTCCGGCCGCTCTCCGGTCCCGTCGGATCCTCCAGGCAAGGAGGTCCGTACGCCCACGACATCGGAGGATCCTCCAAGCCCGACCGGGCCGGTTGTGCGGCGGGTGACCGGGTCAGGGCGGTGGGTCGCCGGACCCTCGCTCGGACGGGTGAAATCTCGCCGCCCGCCGCGACCCGCTCACCTCGGGTTCCGGTGGCCGAAACCGGTAACGATCACCGTGGAAGCGCCCCCACGGTCAGCCATTTGGCGGTAAGAAGTGCTGTTGGACAACCACCGGCAGACGTCAGGTCAGCCGATGCGCCGCCAGACCCAGCCGCCCGCCCGCCACAGGGAGCCCCACAGGTGAGCCAGCCGGAAATGCAGCCCGAGGAGAGTGCCTGGGGCAAGGAGATCGGTGAGGAGGACCAGCCCGTCGCCGCCGTCATCAGGCGGGCCTCCACCCGCCGCCGGACCGATCTGAGCACCCGACAGTTCCCGCTCGGGGACTGGGGCGAGCCCGCCGAACGGCTGGAGGAGCTCTACCGCTGGTCCGAGGAGCGGGCGGTCGAGGCGATCGAGTGGTACCGCCGGGACCGGATCTGGAAGCGCCGCTGGGCCCGTCTGCTGCGCTTCGCCTCGGCCGGCTTCGCGGTGGGCGGGGTGACCGCCCCGCTGGCGGACCTGACCGGCGTCCTCGCGCACGGCACGGGCTGGGGCTACGTGGGCTTCGCGCTGGCCGCCGCCTGCTACGGCGCCGACCTGGCCTTCGGCCTCACCTCCGGCTGGATGCGGGACGTCTCCACCGGCCAGGCGCTGCAACGCCGACTGGAGGCCTTCCAGTTCGACTGGGCGTCGGAGTGCGTGCGCGAGGTGCTCGGCCCGACGGAGGGCACCGCGGGCGAGGCCGCCGAGCGCTGCCTGGGCGTGCTGCGCCGGTTCTGCGAGGACGTCTCGGACATGGTCCGCTCCGAGACCTCGGAGTGGATGCTGGAGTTCCGCGCGTCGATGACCCAACTGCCCACCCAGGGCCCGGGGACCTGGGGCGGGCGCTCCGAGCCCGGGGTGGGCGCCCAGGTGCGGGTGCTGCCGCCGCCGGGCGCCCGGCCGACGATGCCGCGCCAGCGGCCGCCGGAGGGACCGCTGCGGTAGGGGCTCGAGCTCGAGCTCGGGTCCGGTTTCAGGCTCAGGTTCGGGTTCGGGTTCAGGTTCGGGTTCGGGCTCAGGCGAAGACGATCATCGAGCCCTGGGTGAGGCTACGGGTCGCCGCCGCGTACAGCCCGGACCAGGCGTGCCGCTCGCGGGCGAAGGGGTGCAGGTCGTCGATCGGCGGTCCGAACGGCTGCTCCAGGCCGGTCGGGCCGAGCGGCCTGGTCGGGTCCGGCGGGTTGAGCGGGTCGATGCCCAGCGCCGGGGCGACGGCCTGGAGTTCGCGCAGCAGCCCGTGGCTGGAGCCGAGCGGGCCGCCGGAGGCCAGCAGCGTCTCGTCCACCAGCGGGCTCGGGAACTCGATCGGGACGTACGCACCGGCGTGGTCGAAGTGCCAGACCAGGTGCGACTGTTCGGCGTTGCTCTCGAACATCTCCAGCAGCTGCTCGTAGTCGCCGCCGAGCGAGTCGACCGGGGTGATGTCCAGTCCGGTCAGGCCCAGCAGGTAGGCGCGGCGCAGGAAGTGCAACGAGTCGTAGTCGAAGGCGGCTATCGGCTCGACCGCTCCGCTCAGCCCGGGAACGTACTGGTAGACCGGCACCTCGGGCAGCCCACGTGAGGTCAGCACCGCGTTGTAGAGCGCGAGGTCGTCCCGGAAGGGGTTGTCGGGGCTGTGGCTCAGCACGTCCACCAGCGGGACGAGCCAGAGGTCGCAGGCCATGGCCGGCAGTTCCTCTCCGGGCGGCGGGATCGCCCGCGGGGCGGGGCGACGAAGGGCGGAGTCGGTACCCGGACGGCCCTTGTCCGGGCTCCGGTTCGACGACCGCCCACCCTACCGGCCCGGTGCCGGGTGCAGGGCGGGCCCTCGGGCGCCGAGGCCTGTCAGGCATGGCCTAGGCCGGCGACTCGGGCAGCCGTCGGCCGAACCGCGCGGACGGCACCCAGCGCGGCTGCGGCACCAGCCCGAGGCCGAGGCCCAGTTCACGGCCCAGTTCACGGCCGATCTCCTCGCCCCGCCGGGGCCGTTCCGGCCAGCCGGCCACGGGCTCCGGAACGGGTGCGGCCACCGGCTGCGGCTGCGGCGAGGGCGCGGACGGCTCGACCGGTACGGGCAGCGGCTCCGTTCCTGCGGTCTCGGCGAGCAGCCCCACCACGGTCACCGTGTCCAGCGACTGCCCGGCCAGCCCGGCCAGCAGCCGGACGGTGAACAGGTTGTACTCGCTGATGATCCGGTGCGCGCCCGCCAGGTCGCGGGCCGCGACGGCCTCGACCAGGTCCAGGTGGCGGTCCCAGCAGACCCCGGCCAGGGTGGGCATCGCCCGCAGGTAGGGCGCGGCGAACATCCAGGACTGCACCCGCAGCCAGTCCAGGTAGTCCGCGATCCGGCGGTTGCCGAGCAGGGCGGCGACCTCCTGCCAGAACCGGCGGTCGCAGCCCACCATCACGTCCAGGTTCCCGGACCGGGCGGCCCGCACCGCGGCGTCGGCCCGGCGGCGCAGCGAGGGCAGCCGGGTGACGTCGGGCAGCGCCCGGCGGGTGGCGAACTGGCGGAAGTAGCTGTCGGTGAGCAGCACCCGGGACTCGAAGATCTCGACGAAGTCCTCCCAGCACAGCTCGGGCACCGTGAAGCCCCGGTGGTGCTCGGCCCGCAGCAGCCCCTGGGCGCCGAGGTCGACCAGCGCCTCCCGGGCCGGGGTCGCGGAGACGCCGTACAGGTCGGCGATCTCCTTGACGGTGAAGTTGCGGCCGGCCGCCAGCCGGCCGGCCATCATCTCCTCGCGCAGGGCGCCGGCGATCTGCTCGCGCAGGCTGTTGCGCTGGATGACGGGACGGGGGGTGTCGCCAGCGCCGGTACCGGACATGCGTGCGACCTCCTCGGGCGGGCCGCCGTGCCGACCCGCGACGGACCGGCGGACGAGCGGCGGGGAACACGACGAGTGCTCATCTTCTCAAACCGGGTCGGAATAGGTATGAACCAACCCTCCCGAACACCGCTCGAACGCCACTCGAGCCCCGCCCGTCCCTTCCGAACGCGTCCGGAAACAGACCGGAAACCGTCCGGAATCCGCCTGGGATCCACCCTCTGCGCCGGACCTCCGCTCAGCGCTGGACGGGACGCTCAGCGCTGGACGGGCGCCGGGATCCCGAGCAGCCGGTCCCGCAGCACCGGGAACTCCTCGCGCGCCTTGCCCACCTCGACCGGATCGAACTCGACGGTCAGCACCTGCTCCTCCGCACCCGCCTCGGCCAGCACCCGGCCCCACGGGTCCACCACGATGCTGTGCCCGGCCTGCTCGACCCCGGCGTGCGTCCCGGCGGTGTTGCAGGCCAGCACGAAGGCCTGCTCCTCCACCGCCCGGGCCCGGGCCAGCAGCGTCCAGTGCTCGCGCCGCCTGGCCGGCCAGGCCGCCGGGACCACCAGCAGCTGCGCCCCGGCGTCCAGCAGCGCCCGGAACAGCTCGGGGAAGCGCAGGTCGTAGCAGGTGGCCAGGCCCAGCGTGCCGAAGTCGGTGGGCGCCGTGACGATCTCCTGCCCCGCGCCCATCACCACCGCCTCGCCGCTGTCGAAGCCGAAGCGGTGGATCTTGCGGTAGGTGTGCACCAGCTCGCCGTCCGGGGCGAACAGCATCGAGGTGTTGTAGATCGGACCGTCCGGATCGCGTTCGACGATCGAACCGGCGTGCAGCCAGACCCCGGCGGCCCGGGCGGCCGCCGCCATCGCGTCCGAAGTGGGCCCGTCCAGCGTCTCCGCGCCCTCCGACCAGAGGTCGTACGCGAAGCCGCCCAGAGGCCACAGCTCCGGCAGCACCACCAGGTCGGCACCCTGCTGCGCCCGTACCAGCGCCGCCGCCCTGGCCCGCCGTTCGGCGGGCGGCTCGGCGTCGGAGACCGCGAGTTGGATCAATGAAGCGCGCACAGTACCACCGTCCACGGCAAGAGACCTACGATCGTCACCCGAAAGCGCTGCCCAGCTGTCTCCCGGCAGCGTAACGTGCGGTTAGCGCGTGCGCCCGGAAGCCGGACCATCCCGGCCGACCGCGATGGCCGGGCACGACCGTAGGAAAGCTGACGGAGGGCCGGAGATTCCCGTGACGGACAACCAGACCGTGCAGGCTTACACCGAAGCGTGGACCCAGAGCATCGAGTCCATATCGGAGCTGGTCGCCCCCCTCCCCGAGGGCTCCTGGAACCGGGCCACCGAGTGCTCCGGCTGGTCGGTCCGGGACGTCGTCTCACACGTGATCGCGGTCGAGTCCGAACTCCTCGGCGACCCCCGCCCGATCCACTCGCTGCCGCGTGACCTTCGCCACGTGACCACCGAGTTCGCCCGGTACGTCGAGCTGCCGGTCGACAAGCGCCGCTGCCACACCGCGCTGGAGATGACCAGCGAGCTGGAGTACACGGTCATCCGCCGCTCCCGCGCGCTGCGCAATGCCAAGCAGACGCCTGAGGAGCCGGTGCGCTGGCCGGGCGGCCCGCTGGCCCGGGACATCCCGTACCACGAGCTGCTGCGGCTGCGGGCCTTCGACGTCTGGGTGCACGAGCAGGACCTGCGCCGAGCCCTGGAGACCCCCGGCAACCTGGACGCGCCGGGCGCGCTGATCACCCGGGACGTCCTGCTGGAGCAGCTGCCGAAGGCCGTCGCCCGCAACGCGGGCGCCCCGGCCGGGACGGCCCTGGTGGTGGACGTGACCGGCCCGGTGGAGTTCCTGCGCACCGTCCGGGTCGACTCCACCGGCCGCGGCACGGTGGACGAGTCGATCAGCCTGGCCCCCGACGTCCAGCTGACCATGGACTGGGAGACGTACGTCCGGCTCGCCTGCGGCCGCGGCCGGCCCGGCCCGGTGCAGGTCGAGGGCGACCGCGAGCTGGCCGACCGGGTGCTGGCCAACTTCTCCGTCACCCTCTGAGACCTCGGCGCACACCACCCGGCGTACACGCACCAACGTGCGCCGGGTGGGCACCACTCGTGCATCCATCCGTCAATCCGGCACCAGCCACCTCACCTGATCGGCCTCGTTGTTCCGGGCAGTCCTGCCATCACACGGAAGAAGGAGGAGCGTCCGGATGGACGACGAACAGGAACAGCAGGGACAGATGGTGCTGGTGCGGTCGAGCTTCCCGGTCACGGGGCAGCCGATCCGGGTCGTGATGATCGACGGGGAGCCGTGGTTCGTCACGGCGGACGTGTGCCGGGTGCTGGGCCGACGCAATCCGAGCGACACCATCAAGGGGCTGGAATCCCACCAGCACCGCACCGTCGACCTGCGGGCGGTAACCCTCCACCAGATGGAGGGTTACGACGTTCCCGCAGGTCAGAAACCCTACCGGCAAGGAAATCCATTGCTCGGCGTGGTGAGCGAGGCAGGGCTGTACAGCCTCCTCATGAGGTCGGACAAGAAGTCCGCCCGACCGTTCCGGGCATGGGTCACCGACGACCTCCTCCCCTCCATCCGCCGCGGGGACACCGACATCCCCACCCAGCAGCGCCGGATGGCGGAGACCCTGACCGAGGCGATCGGGCAGCAGGTGCGGATCGTCGCGGAGATCGACCACGAGGACTGGCCCGGTCTGACCGTCCACTCGGACGGGACGGTCCACTGCCGGCACGGGGAGATGATCCTCCACCTGCCGGGCCGGGAGGAGGACAGCGGACCGCCGTTCGGCGCGTACTTCGCCTGCCCGGGCGGGGAGCGGGTCGGTATCCGGGGCAGCCGGGTCGTCCCGGGCTGCCCGAAGCTGAAGCTGGTGGACCTGATCCGCCTCCGGCGCGAAGCACGGTCCGAACCCAAACCTGCGCCCAGCCAAGGAACGTTGATCGTGGAGATGCATGGCGCCCGGATCTACGGAACAGCGCCGCAGGTCGCCGAGCTGATGCGCGAGTACGGGGGCTGACCAACCTCGCGGCGATGCCGCCGCTATGCATGACCTTCAGCCAGGCAGACCCTAGCTTGAAGCTAGGGTCTGCCACGTTTCCGCAGGTCAGAAACCCTACGCCCCCACCGCCACAACCCTCCGCCACAGCCGCAGCACCATCACCGTGCCCGCCGCCAGCGGGACGTACAGCCAGCAGAACGCCCAGCGGAAGGCGTCGGCCGAGTACGTCCCGGCGCCGGCCGGGGAGAGCGCGTCCAGCAGCACGCCGATGCCGAGCAGGGTGATCATCGTGCCGATGAAACCGCCCATGTTGACGATCCCGGAGGCGGTGCCGAGCCGCTCCACCGGGTTGCGGGCGCGCGCGTAGTCCAGGCCGACCAGCGAGGCCGGGCCGTTGCTGCCCATCACCAGGATGATCCCGACCAGCAGCCAGGTCGGCGGGTGCCCGCCCGGCCAGGCCAGCACCAGCGCCCAGCCGAGCCCGGTGGCCGCGACGACGCCGAACACGATCGGCATCCGGGCCCGGGCGGTGCGGGACAGCAGTCGGCCGAAGACGAGGCCGCAGCCCATGTTGGAGAGCACCAGCAGGGTCAGCAGCCCGCCGGCCTCGGCCCGGGTCATGCCCTGCCCCTCCACCAGGTAGGGCAGGCCCCAGAGCAGGCCGAAGGCGTTGCCGGGGAACTGGGTGGTGAAGTGGATCCACAGGCCCAGCCGGGTGCCCGGCTCGCGCCAGCAGTCGAGGACCTGGCGGCGGACGTTCGGCCGCTCCCGGTGCGCGACCGGCCGTATAGGGGCCTGCTGGCCGGGCGTGTCCTTGAGGAAGAGCGCGACCAGCGCGAACACCGCCACCCCGAGCAGCGCGATCGCGGTGAAGGTCGGCGTCCAGCCTTCGCGGTGCAGTGCCTGGGCGAGCACCACGGTGGTGACCAGGTTGCCGCCCATCCCGGCCAGCCCGGTCAGCTGGGCGACGAAGGGGTTCCGGGCCGCCGGGAACCACCGGGCGGCGATCCGCAGCACGCTGATGAAGGTCATGGCGTCGCCGCAGCCGAGCACCGCCCGGGAGGCCAGCGCGGGGGCGAAGGCGGAGCTGAACGCGAAGGCCAGCTGACCGGTGCTCAGCAGCAGCACGCCGAGCAGCAGCACCCGGCGGGGCCCGAACCGGTCGATGAGCAGCCCGACCGGGACCTGCATGGCCGCGTAGACCAGCACCTGGAGGATCGAGAAGGTGGAGAGGGCCGAGGCGCCGATGCCGAAGCGTTCGGCGGCGTCCAGTCCGGCCACGCCGAGGCTGGTGCGGTGGATGATGGCGAGGACGTAGACGCTGGCGCCGATGGACCAGGCCAGCCAGGCCGCACGC